>JBJOHE010000109.1:0-12162 GCA_046047895.1 Planctomycetota bacterium
CCGATGTTCGTGCCTTCCGGCGTCTCGATCGGGCAGATCCGGCCGTAGTGGGAGATGTGCACGTCTCGCACTTCGAATCCGGCCCGCTTCCGGTTGAGGCCGCCCGGGCCGAGCGCTGAGAGCCGCCGCTCGTGCGTGAGCATCGAGAGCGGATTGGTCTGGTCGACCACCTGCGACAGCTCGCCACGACCGAAGAAGTATTCGATCGCCGCCGAGATGCTCTTGGGATTGATGAGCGTCCGCGGCGACATCTCCGCCGCGTCCTTGAGGCTCATCCGCTCCTGGACCGTGCGGCGGAGCTTGAGGAACCCCTTGCGAAGCTCGTCGCTCGCCAACTCGTCAATCGTTCGCAGCCGGCGGTTGCCAAGGTGGTCGATGTCGTCCACCTCCACCTCACCTTCGCCCTCGCTCAGGCTGAGCATGTAGCGGATGGCGGCGATCAGATCCTCGGGCCGGAGCGTCATCTCCGTCTCGGGCACGTCGAGGCCGAGCTTGCGATTGATCCGAAACCGGCCCACCCGGCCGAGCCGGTAGCGGTTTGCATCGCGAAATTTCTCGTCGAACAGGGCCCGGGCCTTGTCGAGGGCCGGCGGATTGCCGGGCCGCAGTCGCTGGTAGATGCGAACCAGGGCATCCTCATGGCTCGGCGCCACCCCCGTCCGCCGCTTCGATTCGTCGGCGTCTTCCCGGAGGCTGTTCATGATGAGGGGCACCTTCTGCTCCTCCATCACCTCCACGCCCGGAAGCCCCGAGGTGCAGATCAGCTCGGCCTGATCCTGGGTGATCGTGCAGCCGGCATCGACGATGATCTCGCCGGCCCGCTCACTCGCCTTCGGATAGACGATGTCGTCGACCGCGATCTTGCCCACCAGCTTGGCCACACTGCGGGCGCCGGCCACCTTCTCTTTGGTGGTCTTGTAGAAGAGCTTGAGGATTTCGGTGTCCCGCGTGTACTTCGGGTCCATCGCCCGCAGCAGCGTGAGCGCCGAGAACTTTCCGCTTTGGTCGATCCGCACCTGGAGCGTGTCCTTCTTCGACACGTTGAGCTCGATCCAGCTGCCCCGCTCCGGAATGATGCGGCAGTTGTGGGTCTTCCGGTCCGCAGACTCGGTGTCAGCCACGAAGTCGATGCCCGGCGAGCGATGAAGCTGGCTCACCACCACCCGCTCCGCACCGTTGATGATGAACTCACCGCCACCGAGCATGATCGGCACGTCGCCGAGGTAGACCTCCTCCTCGATCGGCTGCTCGCGGGTGAGCCGGAGCCAGACCCGGAGCGGCCGGCCGTAGGTCAGCCGCAGCTGGCGGCATTCATCGGGGTTGTATCGCGGCTTGCCCAACTCATAGCGGATGTACTCGAGCTTGACCGTCTTGTCGTAGCTCTCGATCGGGAAGATTTCCCGGAGCACACCCTCGATACCCTGGTCCTTCCGCTTCGACGGCGGAACGTCGTATTGCAGAAACGCGTCAAAGAACCGAGTCTGGATTTCGGTGAGGTCGGGAATGGGCTGGCTGACGCGGCGGCTGCCGAACTGACGGATCTCGGTGGGCTGGAGACGGCGAACGGCTCGGGTTGCCATAGAGAAAACGACTCCTCAGAAAGAGAGACGGCGTGACGGCGAAGGGCCGGGCAGCGACGGAACCGATCGCCCGGTAACCAGCCCGCGCGGCACGGGCTCCCGAACATCGGCAAGAAAAAACCAACAACGACGCCGGCAGAGCGGCAGCCGACGGCAGGACGGCAGGGGCGGCAGGAAGGTCACAGCAAAAACTATACCATTTCTCCGCCGGCACGCCAACATGCCGGCGGAGAATGGTGTTTTTGACTGTTTTACTTGATCGAAACCTTGGCCTTGGCCTCTTCCAGCTCCTTGGCCAGCTTCTCGGCATCGGCCTTGGAAATACCTTCCTTGACCTTGGCGGGGCAGCCCTCGACCAGATCCTTGGCCTCCTTGAGACCGAGCCCGGTCGCGGCCCGCACGACCTTGATCACGCCGATCTTGTTGTCGCCAAAGTTCTCAAGCACCACGTCGAATTCGGTCTTCTCGGCGGCGGCTTCCCCACCACCAGCCCCGCCACCGGCACCGCCGGCCGGAGCCGCCATCATCACAGCCCCGCCAGCGGCGGGCTTGATGCCGTGGACCTCGTCGAGGTAATCCGAGAGTTCCTTGGCCGCCTTGAGGGTGAGGCCGACAATCTTGTCGCCCAGTTCCTTCGTTTCGGCGGAGAATTCACGCGTCGCTTCAGCCGTTGCCATCGCTCCAGGTCCTTTCCCTTCGAATGCGCGGCAGACCTTCTTTTGGTCGCCGCAAAGTAGTGGTCAAATGTTCGGGCTTTGATCGAGCGGGGGCCTCAGCCTGCCCGCACCGCCGAGCCCCCTGTGATACCATGAATTTTTCCCGGGTGAAGACCCTCCCGGGAATATCGGGGTTTTGGGGCATCAGCCAGCCAGGGCTTCGCCTCCACCCCCCACCTTCTCCAAGTCTTCCACGCGGGAGGCCAGCTGCCCGGCGAGAGCACCACCAGCCGAGAGTACCTGGCCGGAGAGCAGCGATCCGAGCGAGCTGATCTGGCCGGAAAGCAGAGAGAGCTGCTCGCCGCGGGTCGGCCATTTGGCCACCTGCTTCACGTCATCGGCAGCCAGCCGGGCCCCGTCGAGGGCACCACCGCGGCACTCAAATCCCGTGTAGTCCTTGACGCCCTGGAGCCGGTCGAGCTCCTTCGCGAGGTCGACGATGTCCTCGCCGCCCCACGCGATCGCCAGCATCCCCGCAGCCCCTTCCATGGCGGGCTCGAGAGGCGTGCCGGCCATCGCCCGCCGGGCGAGACTGTTCTTGACCAGCTGCAGTTCGATCTGCTTCTTCCGCAGGGCCTGCCGCAGGGCGGTGGTCTTCTGGGCATCGAGCGTGCCGAGGCTGACGACGATCACATCGCCCACGCCTTCGAGGCGGCGCTTGAGGTCGTCGACCAGCATGTCCTTGATGACTTTGCTCATGGCGGGTGGAATCCTGGAGAAACGGAGGCTGGAGTTCGGGGCGGAAGGAAAGAAAAACGGCGAAAGCGGCAGGGGTCAGACGGCGACCATCACCCCCGGGGTCATGGTGCCGCAGATGGCCACGCTCTTGACGTACTGGCCACGGACGCTCGAGGGCTGCATCCCCACAATGTGGTCGACGAAAGCCTTGACGTTGTCGGCGAGCTTGGCCGCATCGAAGCTGGCCTTGCCGACCACGGCATGCACGATCCCGGTCGGGTCATTCCGGAATTCCACCTTGCCGGCCTTGTATTCGCTGACCGTCTTCTTGATGTCGGCGGTGACGGTGCCCGCCCGCGGGCTCGGCATCAGGCCACGGGGACCGAGCACCTTTCCAAGCGGACCCACGAGACCCATCATGTCGGGCGCGGCGATGCAGACATCGAAGTCCGTCCAGCCTTCCTTGATCTTCTTGGCCAGGTCGTCGGCCCCGACCTCCTCGGCGCCGGCCTCCCGGGCGTCTTCGGCGAGATTGCCCTTGGCAAACACCACCACCCGCTTCGACTTGCCGATCCCGTGGGGCAGCACGATCGATCCCCGGATGATCTGATCGGCCTGCTTCGGGTCGATCCCGAGCCGCATGTGGATTTCGATCGTCTGGTCGAATTTCGGCGCCGGAAACTTCTTCACCAGCTCGATCGCATCGCCGAGCGGGAGGGGAGCATCGGTCTTGGGGAGCACGGCCTGGGCGGCCCGCATCCGCTTGGTCTTCGCTGCGGCAGACATGGAAAAAACTCAGGAGAGGGAAACTGGAAAAGCGGTTGAAACGATGAATCAGAACGGTACACGGGGCGGGGCGGCGATCAACCCTCGACGGTGATCCCCATGCTGCGGGCGGTGCCTTCGACCATCCGCCGGGCGTGCTCGGCATCCCGGGCGTTGAGATCAGCCCCCTTCAGCCGGACGATCTCGTCCACCTGGGCGACGGTGACCTTGCCCACCTTGTCCTTATTGGGAACCCCGGAACCCTTCGCCAGACCGGCTGCCTTCTTGAGCAGGGCGGCTGCCGGCGGGCTCTTGGTGATGAACTCGAAGGACCGGTCGTTGTAGACCGTGACAACGACCGGGATCGGCATCCCGGCCGCCTCGCGGGTCTTGTCGTTGAACTGCTGAACGAACTGGCCGAGGTTGATGCCGAACCGGCCGAGTGACGTGCCCACCGGGGGAGCCGGGGTCGCCTGCCCGCCGGGCACCTGAAACTTCGCCTGACCTACCACCTGCTTTGCCATGACTGCCTTCCTCGCTGGATGTTCGACCGCGGCCTATTCAGACCGTCTCGATTTGCCAATACTCGATATCGACGGGCGTGGACCGACCGAAGATGCTCAGCATCACGGTCACCCGGCCGTTGGCCTCGTCGATCTGCTCCACCTCGCCCTCGAAGTTCTCGAAGGTTCCCTCGTTGATCTTCACCCGATCCCCCTTCTTGAAGTTGATCTTCAACCGGGGAGCTTCGGCCGCCTGCTCCTCCTCCTTATGGAGCAGCTTGGCGACGTCCTGCGGCAGCATCGGGCTCGGCCGGCCGGCCGAGCCGGTGAAGTCGCCGATCCCGCCCGTCTCGCGGACGAGATACCAGGTCTCGTCGTTGAGGATCATCTGCACGAGGATGTAGCCGGGATACAGCTTGCGGGACACCACCCGCTTTTTGCCGCCCTTGAAGTCGGTGACCTGTTCCTTGGGCACCACCACCTCGCCGAACCACTTCTCCATCCCCTGGAGCATGATCCGCCGCTGAAGGGCTTCGCTGATCGAGTCCTCCCGGTTGCTCTGCACCTTGAGGATGTACCACTCCATGCCGCCGACGGGCGCGGCCTCCTCGACCTCCATCACCTCTTCGACGGGACGGGCGTCTTCACCCCCCTCGAACGGATCGGCGATCTCGACAGGACTGCCGTCGTCTTCATCTTCGACCTCATCGACCGCAGCAGACTCGTCAGCGGCGGCAGCAGAGTCGCTCCGCTCTTCCTCGGCGGCGGTCGGGCCGCCGGCCATAGCCTCGTCGGCAGGGGCGATCGGCGAGTCGTCGTGTTCGTGTGGATCTGAAGTCATGGTTGTCGTGCCCGCTGGTCACGGCCGCGGAGGTCGGCCTTGCGCGTCGTTTCCGGATGTCGCTATCGGGTTCCAGACCCCGTGCCGAACAGTTCCAGAAGCTCCCACGGGTGCAGCAGGAACCACCAGAACAGGTCGAACGCCGCCAACAGGGCGGCCAGGGCAAAAATCAAGAAGATCACCACCGCCGAACTCCGAAAGACCTCCTGGCCGGTCGGCCAAGAGACCTTCGCCATTTCAGCCTCGACGGCGATCAGGAAGTCGGCGAACCGGGGAATATTGACGGCTCGGAAGCAGAGCCAAAGCCCCACGGCCAGCAGCACGCCCGGCACGAGGAATCGCATCACCCCAAGGTCTGGCCCCGATACTTCACCCGCATAGAGCCCCGCCAGAACCTGGGCGAGCCGCCAGGCTCCGATGCCGACGATCAGCCCCAGCGCCGCAAAGGTCGCCTGACGGGTGACGCGGCCCTGGTTCCACTTGTAAAGCGAAAAGCTGAGCACGTCGCCCAAAAGCGTTCCTGCTCCGACCTGGTTGTTCTGCATGGCAGCCATCTGACCGTCGTTCCATCTCCGAGAATCCTGCGCCCCGCCCGAAGGCGGGCCGCCCGGCGTCCGGAGCGACGCCGAGCGAAGGATGAAGCAGGGGCGGCGGGGATCGAACTCGCAACCTCTGGTTTTGGAGACCAGCGCTCTGCCAGTTGAGCTACGCCCCTGTGATCACCGGGGCCCCGGAAACTCCGGAGCCCCGGCTCTCATGTTTCTTCCGTCTCCGAGGCCGAAGCCTCGGAATCAACCACTCCGGGACAAGCCCGGACTCAACCACTCCGGGGCGGGTCCCCGGACTCATACTCTCTTCCGGGGCGGGTCCCCGGACTTAACCATTCCGGGGCGGGTCCCCGGACTCAATTAGTCGAGGATCTTCGTGACCACGCCCGAGCCGACGGTCTTACCGCCTTCGCGGATCGCGAAGCGAACACCGTCATCCATGGCGATCGGCACCATCAACTCGACCTCCATCTTGACATTGTCGCCCGGCGACACCATCTCCACGCCGCCCATGAGCTTGGTGGAGCCGGTCACGTCGGTGGTACGGAAGTAGAACTGCGGCCGATAGCCGGCGAAGAACGGCGTGTGACGGCCACCCTCCTCCTTCGACAGCACGTACACCTCGCACTCGAACTTCTTGTGGGGCTTGATCGAACCCGGCTTGGCGAGCACCTGGCCACGCTCGATGCCGTCGCGGGCCACGCCGCGAAGCAGGCAGCCCACGTTGTCGCCGGCCTGTCCGCTGTCGAGCACCTTCTTGAACATCTCGACGCCGGTGACGGTCGTCTTCTCGGCCTTTTCCTTGAGGCCGATGATTTCGACTTCGTCGCCGACCTTGACCAGCCCCCGCTCGATTCGGCCCGTGGCGACCGTGCCGCGGCCTTCGATCGAGAACACGTCTTCGATCGCCATCAGGAAGGGCTTGTCGAGCTCACGAGTGGGCTCGGGAATGTAGGCATCGACCGCGTCGAGCAGCTCCGAGATGCACTTGCTGGCCTCGGGATCGGCCGGGCTGTCGTAGGCCGGCTTGCCGGCGCCACGAATGATCGGCACATCGTCGCCCGGGAACCCGTACTTCGTCAGAAGCTCGCGGATTTCCATCTCGACGAGGTCAAGCAGCTCGGGATCGTCCACGAGGTCGACCTTGTTGAGAAACACCACCAGCGCCGGCACACCGACCTGCTTCGCCAGGAGGATGTGCTCCCGGGTCTGCGGCATCGGGCCGTCGGCGGCGCTCACCACCAGGATCGCACCGTCCATCTGGGCGGCGCCGGTGATCATGTTCTTGATGAAGTCGGCGTGGCCCGGGCAATCGATGTGGGCGTAGTGCCGCTTGTCCGTCTCGTACTCGACGTGGCTGACGGCGATCGTCACCGTCTTCGTTTCGTCGCGGACGGTGCCGCCCTTCGCGATGTCAGCGTAGCTTTTGGCCACAGCCAGGTTCTTGGCGGCCTGCACGGCGACCAGCGCGCCGGTCAGCGTCGTCTTGCCGTGGTCGATGTGCCCGATGGTGCCGACATTGACGTGCGGCTTGCTCCGCGTGAACGTGTCCTTTGCCATGCTGTCTCCTAGTAACTCCTCGGAAGTAAAAAACGAAACCTGTGACTGTCGGCAAACCCTCGTGGCCACCCCTGCCGGCACCGCGCCGACCCGGGAGCCCGGAAAGAGCTGCTGATGGGATTTGAACCCATGACCTCGTCCTTACCAAGGACGCGCTCTACCAACTGAGCTACAGCAGCGGAGTGGTGAAGGTGGATTTCATGGGGTGGGTGAAACGGAACTCTGAGTGATCGCAAAGCGGGTGAAGGGAATCGAACCCTCGTCTTTAGCTTGGAAGGCTATTGCTCTACCATTGAGCTACACCCGCGGGATTTTGCAGAACGGGCCCAAGCCAGACTCGGCCAGCTCCCGCCTCGGCCCAAGCCGCCCCGCCAATCGAGGCGTGCCGCAGGAACCGCACAATGGGGAGTGCAGGATTCGAACCTGCGAAGGCAAAGCCATCAGATTTACAGTCTGACCCCGTTGACCGCTTGGGTAACTCCCCGCGTGGTGATGTAGTTGTGGTGGCTGCTGCTCTCCGATCGTGGCCTTGTGTGGCTCGGCCGGCATTCCGACGAAGGCCACCGATCCAGTTGCTCCCGGAACCGCCCCGGGCGGGGTTCTCGCTCCGGCTCCGCGCGACGCGACTGCCACGGGCCCAAGCCCGGCGATCCGACGCCGCCGGCACGTCTGAGCTAGCGGCGGGAGTTGAACCCGCAACCTGCTGATTACAAATCAGCTGCTCTGCCAATTGAGCTACGCTAGCGGCCGGTCGAAACCGAGAAACTTGAAGTGTACGGATTCGCATTCCCCATGCAAGCCGACCCTTTTTTTCACCTGGAAAGGTCAAAACGGGCCCCGGCAAGCCCAGATGGCTATTCAAGGACGAGGCCGAGCATCGAGAAATCGTCCTGAAAATCCTCGCGATCTGAGATGTCTCGAATCCTGGCCAAGAGGGCATCCATTCCCGCCTCCGGCGACGGCCGCTCGGACCCGGCAGTCGCCAACCCCCCCGAAAGGGTTGCGACAAACTCCTGAAACGGCCACATCGTGCCATCGGACCGAATGATCTCAAAGGCGCCATCGCTGTAGACAAACAGCCGGGAGCCGACCGGCACAATGACCTCGTCGGCATCGAACTCGAGCCCCTCGACCGCCCCGATCAGGGGGCCCTCCGATTCAAGCATCTTGGGCTCGCCGCTCCCTCCCGGCAGGAGCAAGGCCGGAGGGTGTCCACCCCCCGCCCACCGCAGCCTGCGGCTCGGACGGTGAAACACGCCATACCACGCGGTAAAGAACATGTCGTTCTGCCGCTCCATCGGAAAGGCTTTGTTGAGCGCGGCCAGCACGCCGCCTGGTTCATGGAAGTCGGTCTGCGGCAGAGCCTCGCTGCGGATCGCATTGAGCGCCGACACCGACAGCAACGCCGCCCCCACCCCATGACCGCAGACATCGAGCAGGTAGACCGCGAAGTGATCTGGGTCGAGATCGTGGTAGCCAAACGCGTCGCCACCGAGGGCCGCCGAGGGAATGAACCGCCAGTCGGCCTGAATCCCGCCGACCGACTGCGGCGGCGGGAGGAGCGACCGCACGTAATGGGCCGCCGTGGCCAGGTCCCCCGCCAGGACCTGTTGGCTCTTCTGGAGTGCCGCGAAGGCGTCGTTTCGCTCCATCAGGGCGACGTAGCCTCGGGAGTGGTACCGCACCCGGGCGATGAGTTCGAGCCGATCGGGCAGCTTCACGATGTAGTCGTTGGCCCCGAGGGCAAAGGCCTCCGCCTTCACCGCCGGCTCCTCCTTGGTGGAAAGCACGATGATCGGCACGTCGCGAAACCGTTCGTCGGCCCGATACCGCCGCACCAGTTCCAGTCCGTCGACCTCCGGCATCACCAGATCCTGGAGGATCACGGTTGGCCGGACCTCGGCGGCGGTGTCGAGGGCGGCTGGGGCCTGCTGGCAGTAGTGGAAGCTGATCCCCTCCTCGCCCGCGAGCATCCGGCGCACCGCCTCCCCGATGATCGGCTGATCGTCGACGAGCAGGACGGTGACGCCCCGGGCGGCGGGAGTGGCGGGAATGGCCATCGGGGGTGATACCCTCAATCGGGGAAAAGACACTGAGGCCCGTACCACGGGCGGCTGGGAGCCCGGATTCTAGCGGGGGATACAATTCCTTGCGGTGGGGCGAACAACCGTCTACCCTCGATTTTCCTCATCGCTTCCTGGTTTTTTTGGCGGTTCGACAGAGAGCGGAGACACCCATGCCGCGGATCGCTTGCCGCCTGCTGGCCGCCCTTCTCAGCGTGGCCAACTCCGCTTGGGCGGTCGACGTGTCGGCACCGGCCATCCTCCAATGGTACGACTCGGGCTACGCCACCCAGCAGGACCGGGTGGCCGACTTCTTCCTGGCGGGCTACGGCTCCACCTGGATTCCCCCGGTGGGGCGGGCCGATTCGGGCGGCCAGTCGGTCGGCTACGACGTGTTCGATCGGTTTGACCTCGGGTCGCCGACAAACCCGACCCTCTACGGCACCGAGCAGGGCCTGCGAAACTTTACGTCGATGATGCACCAGGCCGGTGGCAGCGTGGTGGTCGACCTGATCTGGAACCACAACGGCTTCAGCGACGCCGGCCGCACCAACTTCGTGGCCGAGGGAGGCTATCCGGGCTTCGTGCTCACCGCGCCAGGCGTCATCGATGGCGACTTTCACGGCGTCTTCGAAACGGGCGACCTCAACGGCCGGCTCTCGGGCCTGATCGACATCAAACACGAAACGAACCTCCAATACATTCGCACGCCGGTCGACCCCAACGATCCGCGGAACATCCCGGCCGGCACGATCTGGAACCAAGCCGACCCGGCCAACGCCCGGTTCTATCCCGATCAAAACCAGGCCGGCACCACCGCCTACAACCCGCTCACCGGCCAGACGGTCACGCTCTACGACTTCAACGCCACCGATCCCACGGCGGGCGACGCCGTGCCCGAAAACGCCACCGGGCTGTTGATGCGGAACGCCCGTTGGCTCGTCAATGACGTGGGCGTGGACGGCTTCCGGCTCGACGCCGCCCGCCACTTCGAGCCCTGGCTCTTCGGCTACTTCGACCAGGCCGTCTACGGCGCGAGCCGCCGCACCCTGCTCGACGGCTCCCCATACCAGGTCTTCAGTTTCAGCGAGAGCGCCTCGACCGACCGCAACAATCTCCTCACCCAGTTCGTCCGCAAAGACGTAGGCTCGCTCCCAGCCGGCCAGATCACCGGCAACCGAGATGCGCTCGACTTCGCCCAGTTCTGGCCGGTCAAGCAAAACCTCTCGGCCAACGGTTCGACCAACGACTTCCGCAACATGGTCTACGCCGGCCTCGACTACTACGACGACGGGCGGATCAACGGCTCGTCGGGTGTGGTCTTCGTGCAGAGCCACGACGACTTCGGCCCCGACATGATGAACGTGGCCTACGCCTTCTCTTTGATGCGACCCGGCAACGCGATCGTCTACTACAACGCCCATGAACATTACGACCCCTTCCGCGACTTCCCCAAGCCCGGCCGGGGTGACGCCCTGGGCAACTTCGGCGACGCGATCACCACGCTCGTCGATCTCCGCAATCGCTATGGCCGGGGCGACTTCCGAGAGCGGTGGCTCGAAAAGGAGAACTACGCCTTCGAGCGGAGCGGGGCCGCGCTCGTCATGCTCAGCAACCGCAACGACGCGGGCTACGACAGCCGCACGATGCAGGTCGACTTCTCCCTCGGCTCCCGGCTGATCGAACTCACCGGCAACGCCGCCGCCGCCAACGCCGCGGCCGGCTCGACGGTGATCCCCGAGGTGCTGACAGTCACCGGCAATGCTTCAAACCGCTCCGTCACCGCCCGGTTCCTGCGGAACGACGGCCGCGACCAGGGCTACCTCGTCTACGGCCTGCCCACGCCGCGGTCGGCCACGGGCATCGAGTTCACGGGGACGGGCGTGGGCCCCGTGATTGCGGGCGACGATCCGCCGGAATTCACCGGCGGCGAGAATTCGACCCAGACCGGCCAGATCCTGGTGGCCAACGCCCGGGCGCGGCTGGCCGACATGCAGGTGATCACCGGCGACACCTTCACCGTGCGGCTGGCCACCCAGGCCGTCACGCTGCCGGGCGGCTATCGTGACCGCCACGCCGACGGTGATGTCGCCATGCTGCGGATCAACGAGGGCCTCGACCTCAACGGCAACGGCCGGGTCGATGTCGTCACCCCGGGTGATGTCTCCTACGGTTTCGAGGCCTTCACCACGACGGCACAGGCCGGCTACTTCCAAGCCAGCGGCAACGGACTCTTCGCCCAGGAGGTCGATGCCTCGGCGCTCCCCGAAGGCATGAACTTTCTCACCGTGCGGGCCTATCGCCATCGCGACGCCGCCACCGGGGGCGACGGCGGGCCGGCCGTCTACTCCGACTTCAAGCAGGTGCTCTACGTCGACCGGCTGCCCCCCGAGTCGGCCGTCCAGGAGTTTCGCTCGTTTGCCGGTGGCGTCGGCAACAACGACATATGGATCCGCTCAGTCGACGGCACGGCCGCGACGGTGAACGTGTTTCAGAACGTCGCCGCCACCGTGCCCGATTCGACGATCATCGCCTGGACCAACGCCGGCCTCGGGAAGACGGACCAGCTCGAAGGCGACCTCTTCAAGACCGGTTTTTTCGGCGTGCCCAACGGCCACAACGTCTACACAGTGGTCACCCGTGAGATCACGGGCCGCACCAACATCCAGCGATTGACTGGCCTCACACCCGAGTCGGCCCGCGGGGCGGGTTTCGGCGACCTCAACTTCGACGGGAGCCGCACCGCCTCCGATATCACCGGAGGCGGCGGCAGCTTCGAGGCAGTGCTCGGCGCGAAAAACTCGCTCTTCAATCCGGCGGCCGACGTAACGGGCGATGGCCTGGTCGACACCCGCGACCTGCTGGCCCTCGAGCCGCTGCTGGCCGGCACCGGCGCGGCCGCCTCGGC
>JBJOHE010000110.1:0-21282 GCA_046047895.1 Planctomycetota bacterium
CGGTGACCATTTTCACGGGAACAGTGAGCTGCCCGGCCCAGCCTCACTCCGAAATCATCCGGGGTGCGGCCGGGGCGTCGTCGGGCAGGGTGGGCACGGTCCAGAGCGTGTAGAGCCCGACGGCCACAAGGGCGATCACGAGATATTGGAGATACCAGGCGAGGGAATTGAACAGCAGCGTGCAGATCGTCACCACCACGACCATCCGGATCGCCCGGTCTTTGAGGCTCCGGCGGATGCCGTGGTAGTGGTGCCAGTCGTCGAGGGTGGGGCCGAACCAGCGGGACCGGTGGAGCCAGGCATGGATCCGGGGGGAGCCCCGGTAGAAGCACCAGCTCGCCAGGAGGACGAAGGGCGTCGTCGGCAGGATCGGGAGCACCGCCCCGAGCACCGCCAGGCCAAGGCTGGCCCAGCCCCCCGCCACATAGAGCAGGCTGCGGAGCGGATCGGTGGTGGGGCGGAGATCCATCGGGCGGCGGAGCCGAGAAGCGGGCCGGAGAAACCAAGGGATTCTAGCAGCCCGGGTTTTGCCGTATGCTCTCGGCCGCCGCGGGTCACCGCGGCGCCGGCTGTTTGCCGCCGGCCCCGCCGCCTTCTTAGGAGATTCTCCCCATGCCGCTCGTCCCCATGCGGATCCTGCTCGACCACGCCGCCGAACATGGCTACGGCATCGCCGCGTTCAACGTGAACAACATGGAGCAGATCCAGGCCATCATGGAGGCGGCCAAGGAGACCGACTCGCCCGTGATCGTGCAGGCCTCCCGGGGCGCCCGGAGCTACAGCCAGGACAATTACCTTCGTCACCTGATGCTCGCCGCCGCCGAGCTCTACCCGGCGATTCCGATCGCGATGCACCAGGACCACGGCAACTCGCCCGCCACCTGTCAGAGCGCGATCGACCACGGCTTCACGAGCGTGATGATGGACGGTTCGCTCAAGGAAGACGGCAAGACGCCGGCCGACTTCGATTACAACGTGAAGGTCACCAAGGAGGTCGTCGACCTCGCCCACCGGCAGGGTGTGTCGGTGGAGGGTGAACTTGGCTGCCTGGGCTCGCTCGAGAGCGGTGAGGGCGAGGCCGAAGACGGCCACGGCGCCACCGGCAAGCTCTCCCACGACCAGCTGCTCACCGACCCCGAGGAGGCGGCCCGGTTTGTCGCGGCCACCGGCGTCGACGCCCTGGCCGTTGCGATCGGCACGAGCCACGGGGCCTACAAGTTCACCCGCAAGCCCGACGGCGATGTGCTCGCGATGAAGCGGATCGAGGAGATCCATGCGAAGCTCCCCAACTGCCACCTCGTGATGCACGGCTCGTCGAGCGTGCCGCAGGAACTGCAGGACATCATCAACAAGTATGGCGGGAAGATGCCGCAGACCTGGGGCGTGCCCGTCGAGGAGATCCAGAAGGGCATCAAGCACGGTGTCCGCAAGATCAACGTCGACACCGACTGCCGGATGGCGATCACCGGCGCGATCCGCAAGGTGCTCTTCGAGACGCCCGAAAAGTTCGACCCCCGCGATTACCTCAAGCCCTCCCGCGAGGCCATGAAGAAGGTCTGCGCCGAACGGATGGTGCAGTTCGGTCAGGCCGGCAACGCGGGCAAGATCAAGGTGATCAGCCTCGCCGACATGGCGAAGCGGTACGCCGGAGCCTGAGACGACCGGAAATCCCGGGGGAATCAGCCGTTGCGGCGGCTTGCCCAGCCGGCCTATAGTCCCGCCCCGCGCGGCGGCCACGGTGGTCCCGCGCGGTCCTCGGCAGCGGGACCGCCATGGACGACGGACACGACACAGGGATTCTGGAACGGGGCCGTGGCATTCTCCGGGCCGAGGGCGAGGCTGTGCTGGCGGCGGCCCGCTCACTCGACGGAGCTTTCTGTCGGGCGGTGCGGCTGTTTGAAGCCTGCACCGGCAGCGTCGTGGTGACCGGAATCGGCAAGGCCGGCCTCGTGGCCCGGAAGATCTCCGCCACCCTCGCCTCCACCGGCACGCCGAGCCACTTCCTCCATCCGGCCGAGGCGATGCACGGCGACCTCGGTGCCCTGCGGGGCGACGATGTGGTGCTCGCGCTGTCCCAGTCGGGGGAGACCGAGGAGATCACCCGTCTGATTCCCCATCTTATGGCTCGCAGGGTGCCGATCGTGGCCCTCACCGCCCGGCCCGAGAGCACGCTTGGCCGCGCCGCGACGGTGGTGATCGCCACCGGGAATGTGCGGGAGGCCTGCACGCTCGGCCTCGCCCCATCGACCAGCACCTCGCTGATGCTCGCGCTCGGCGACTCCCTGGCGCTCGTCACCTGCGACCTGCGGCGGTTCACGCCGGAAGACTTCGCCGCCCGGCATCCCGGCGGCAGCCTCGGTCGGCAGCTGATGCTCGTCGAGGATGCGATGCGGCCGTTGGAGGAATGCCGGCTGGCCCGCGAACAGGAGACTGTGCGGGCCGTGTTCGCCCGGCCGCTGCCGGCCCGCCGCACTGGCGCCGTGATGGTGGTGGACGACGACGATCGCCTCGAGGGCATCTTCACCGACAGCGATCTGGCGCGGCTGTTCGAGCGACGGCACGATGACCTGCTCGATGCGGCGATCGGCCAGGTGATGACCCGCCGCCCGGCCACCGTGACCGCCGGCACCCGTCTCGGCGACGCCGTCTCGATCCTCGAAACCCGCCGCCTGAGCGAGCTGCCCGTCGTCGACTCGGCCGGACGCACGGTGGGCCTGCTCGACATCGTGGACCTCGTGGGGCTCGTGCCACATGAGCAGATCGTCCTGCCGCAGCCGCGGGCCCAGGCCGCCGCCTGACCCGTCGTCATCCCTCCACTCAGCCGCCAAACCCCGACTTGCCGATGACCACTCCCGCCGACCTCGAGAGCCGCCTCGCCCGCGTGCAGCTCCTGCTGCTCGATGTGGACGGCGTGCTCACCGATGGCGGCGTCACCTGGAACAACCAGGGCATCGAGTCGAAGACCTTCAACATTCGAGACGGGCTGGGGCTCAAGCTCTGGCAGCGGGCCGGCGGCCAGACGGGCATCGTCACGGGCCGCTCGAGCCATGTCGTGCAGCTCCGGGCCGACGAACTGGGCATCGGGATCGTGCGGCAGGGCGTCAACGACAAGCTCGAGACCGTCGCCGGCATCCTGGCCGAGACCGGCCTCGGCTGGGAGCAGGCCGCCTTCATCGGCGATGACCTGCCCGACCTCGCCGTGATCACCCGCTGCGGCGTGGGCATCACCGTGGCCGATGCCGCCGCCGACGTGCGGGCGGCCGCCGATCTGGTGACGAGCCTGCCGGGCGGCCGTGGGGCGGTGCGGGAGGCGATCGAAAGGATGCTCGTCGCCCGCGGCAGCTGGGAAGCGATCGTGGCCCGGTTCGGCGGCCCCCGGCCCTGAGCCCGACTGGCGGCAGACTGACGGACTGAAAGAGAGCGATGGAACACCGTCTCGGACGCACGCTGCGGGTGTTTCTCGTCGTCCTGGCGGCGGCCGGCTTCTACCGTCTGGCCGTGGTGCCGCTCGTAGAGCCGCGGATCCGCCTGCCCGAGACGGGCCACGAGATGACCCCCGAGGAGGCGGCCGCGATTCGGGCCCGGGCCGACCGCCGGCTGGCGGCGCTGGGCGACATCTTTCCACCCGGAGCCTGGGAGCGGGACGAGCCGATCATGCTGGAGAGCCGGCAGATGCGGCTGCTCTTCAAAGACTACCAGTCGCTGCCCGACGGCCGGGTGAACCTCGTGCCCTGCACGCTCGTGGTGTTGCCCGATCGCAGCCGGCTGGCCGAGGGAGAGACGGGCCGCACGATCGTGATGCGGGCGCCGCAGGGCGCGGTGCTCGAATTCGACGAGCCGCTCGACCTCCGCCAGGGCCGGCTCGCCCGGCTGATCGGCGGCAGCCTCCGGGGGCAGGTGACGATTCGCGGCACGGCATCGGAGCCTGGGGCCGAAGACGACGTCGAGATCGTGACCCGCGACGTCGAGCTCGACGAGCTCGAGGTGCGGACCGGCGAGATGGTGCAATTCCGCTACGGCCGCTCGAGCGGCAGCGGCCGCGGGCTCGTTGCCAGGCTCAAGCCGCGGGCCACCGCCGGCGGCGACTCGCTCGCCCAGGGGCCGAACATCGGTGGCGTCGACTCGGTGCGGCTCGACCGGGACGTGCGGATGCGGCTCGAGGGCGTGGCCGGGGGCATGCTCCCGGGCCGGCCGGCCGCTCCGCCGCCGGCCACCGCCGACCAGCAGGCTGCCGAGTCGCCGCCGGTGCTCGTCAGCTGCCGCGGCAGCCTGAGCTTCAACGTGTCGGCCAATGTGATCACGCTCGAAGATCATGTCGACGTCGTTCGCCCCACGGCGGGAGACGGGGCCGACCAGATCACCTGCGACCTGCTCGCGATCCTGCTCGCCGCAGCCCCAGAAGGGCAGGGGGGCGGCCTGCGGCCCCTGGAGATCCAGGCGAAGGGCGGGCCCGTCGTGGCCCGGAGTTCGCAGGCGGAGCTCGAGGCCAAGGCGGCCCGGCTCGGATACGAGATCGCCTCCCGTCGGATCCTGCTCGACGGCACCGAGCCGGTGTCGCTCGTGGCCAAGGGCACGGAGATGGAGGCACGGAAAATCGACTACACGCCGGGCCCGGCGGGCGATCCAGGCTCGCTGATGGCGGTCGGCCCGGGCTGGCTGCGGGTGCGATCGGAGAAGTCGCCGCCGACGCTCGTGCGGTGGCAGCAGTGGCTGCGGATGCGGCCTGACGCCGCGGGGCATGTCGTCTCGATCTCAGGCGATGCCGACGTGGCCGTGGAGACCCGCGGAAGGCTGAGCGCGGCCGAGATGCACCTCTGGCTCGAGATGGTGAAGCCGGCGGCCGGGGCTCCGCCCCGCGAGCCCGGCGCCGGGCCCGATCTCTCGGGCGTGAAGCCGTCGCGGATGCTCGCCCGCGGGATGGTGGAGGCCGACGCCGAACAGGTGTCGGCGCGGACCGATCGCCTGGAGCTCTGGTTCCGCGAGGATGAGGCGGCTGGGGCGACTCCCACCGCGGCCGCGCCGCCAGCCCCGCCACCCTCCCCGCAGCCCGCGGCGGCCCCCGCTCCAACGGCGGTGGCGGCCGCGGCCCCCGGCCCGCCCCCGCCGCCTCCCGCACCGCCGCCGCCTACCCGCGGCCGAATGACCGCCACCGCCGCGCTCGTCCGGGGGCTCGTGTCACTCGGGTCCCAGGGGGGCGAGCTGGCCGAAATGTCGATGGAGGGCCAGGTGGAACTGGTCGAAGAGCCACTCGGCGTCGTGCCCGGCGGGCCGCCGGCGCAGCCGGTCGTGCTGATCCGCGGCGACCAGGTGCAGATCTCCCGGCCTTCGCGATTCGACGCCCGGGCGATCGTGTCGGGGCGGCCGGCCACGGTCCGCGGCCAGGGCCTCGACCTCGAAGGTCCGCTCGTCGAGTTCGATCGTGGCCGCAACCGCGTATCGGTCGAGGGGGCCGGCCGGCTCGCGCTGCCGATGCCCGAGGGGGGCAGCGGGCTCGATGGGCTGAGCCTCGGCGGTGCCGCCCCTCGGCGACCGCCGCAGCCCGGGGCCGCGGCCGAAAAGCTCGACGTCGTCTGGCAGGGCAGGCTCGATTTCGACGGCCAGACCGCCCGGTTCATCGATCAGGTGGTGGCGACCGGCGCCGGGACAGTGGTGCGGTCGGGCTCGCTCGACGTGGTGTTTCACGAGGCCTTCGACTTCGGCGCCGGCGGGGGCCGGCAGCCGCGGCGGGGCCGGCAGCCCGACGTGGCGCGGATCGCCTGTGGCAGCGGCGTGAAGATCGAGAGTGAGTCGATCGACGAGGCCGGGGAGCGGTCGCTGCAGCGGCTGTTCGTCCGTGACCTCGTGATCGATCGGGCCAGTGGTGACGTGACCGGCACCGGCCCGGGTCGGCTGACGAGCACCCGCACCGGCGAGTCGCCCGCGATCAGCCTGCCGGCCGCGCCGGGGGCGGTGCAGCCCGTGGCCGCCCAGAGCCGACCCGCAGGCCTGACGTATCTCGGCGTCGACTTCCAGCAGGGGCTGCGGGGCAATATCCATCGTCGGCTGATGGAGTTTCACCAGCGGGTGGAGGCGATCCATGGGCCGGTTGCCGGCTGGGACGACTCGCTCGATCCGCATGCGGCCGGAGGACTGGCCGAGAACGTGGTGCTGATCTCCTGCGACGTGCTCGGAGTGGGACAATCGCCGCCGCTGCCCGGTCAGCCGCGGAGCACGCTCGAGATCGGGGCCGGCGGTAACGTGCTCGTGGAGGGCGAATCCTTCACCGCCCGCAGCGCCCGGCTCTCCTGGAGCGAAGCGAAGGATCTGCTCGTGTTCGAAGGCGACGGCCGCAGCGACGCCCAGCTCTTCCGCCAGCTCGAGGTGGGCGGCCGGCCCTCGACCGCGTCGGCCGGCAAGATCCTCTACTGGCCGAGTCTCAACCGCGTCGACGTCGAAGACGCCAGGTATCTCGATCTCGACCAGATCCAAGGGGGCCCGATGCCTCAACTGCCCGGCGGGCCGCCCCGGCCCGGCCAGGCCGCGCCGTTCGCCCCGCGGGCGGCTCCGGGAACCTGACGGCCGCTCGTGATTCGCTGGCATGCGGCCACGGTCTTGCCCTGAGCCAACCCAACTTCAGCCTCGCGGAGCTTCCCGCGGATCTGCTCGGCTGTGAACTTCTTCCCTCGTGGCATCTCGTGCCCTCCTTTGGTGTGCGCCACCCGAGATTCTCTCTCTGAAATTGGCGACGTTTAAGGAGGGCAGGTCACTGTTGGCAGTCCCCCAATGTCCGGTGAGACTGTTAGATGCAGGCAGCCGAAGCAGTTTCGGCGCCCGCGTTAGAAGGAATAAGCTACTGACCGCGTGCGACTGACGTCACTGCAGTGAAATCTGGCAGCCCGCCCAACTCAAGTTGGCGTGTTTGGTGCCTTTCCTGATTTCACGTCCGGGTTGTAGCTCATTGTGATCGGTTTCTTCCGCGTCCTTGTGAACTCTTCCAGTTCTTGCTAAACTCGACATTTGTATCCCGTCTCGTCGCTTGTTCGGTTTTCCCCTTGCAGGAGCACGAATCAGATGAACTACACCACTCGAGTGGTGATGGCGGTTGTTTGCGGCTTGCATGCTGTCGTATTTGGCAGCCGCTCCCGCTCACTGACGCTTTGTCGTGGCTCCATCTTCCTCGCTGCCGTAGCACTGCTCTGCGTTGAGGTGACTACCGCGGCGGACTATGCCGTGACAGAAACGACGTGGGGCGATGCAGTGACGGCAGGCTCTTTCGCGTGGGCCATTGATCAGGTCAATAGCTCGACCGATGCAACCAATAGCATCACGCTGTCGAGTGGCTTGCAAGTGAATGTCGATACAGCGGACCAGAATGTCGACTTCAATTACATTGCTCAACTGCTCAAGCCCGTCACAATCAATGGGAACGGAGGAACGCTGGTCGGGAATCCGTTCTGGATTAATAGGTTTAGCGGAGCTCTTTACGACAAGACGAATCCGGCCCGATACGATGCGACACTCGGGGATTTGTTCATTGATGCGAAGTCTTTTCTGGTTGTCGGAGCACTATCGACAGGAACGCCTGGCCTTCAGGTCTCGATCAACAACCTGAATTTCAATGGGCTCAACAGAATTGCAAAAATTGAGCCTGGGTCCGCGCTCAGCGTGACCGGCGGCACGATGTCGCAGTTGGTGAATTTTACGTCGGGCGACACTGTCACCCCAGGCTTTGAGGTTCTTGAGGGAAGCCTCAACGTTTCAAACGCAACGGTGACATCGGCGTATGCGTTGCAGCAGATCGCCTTTCCCACGGGTTACATCAGCAACTACAAGGGCACTGTGAATGTGTCGGACTCGACCATGAGTTATTTGGCCACGAGCGGCGCGGTAGTGACGACAGGCGGAACGACGAATATCGTCAGCAGTGTGATGAACGATGCGGGTGGAGTGTATTCCTATTCAGCATCCGGGCCTGTCGCAGGTGTGACTAACATGTCCAATAGTGTGCTGATGATGTACGGTTCACTCGCATCCGGGAACGACGCCAACATCCCCTTCAACAGGCTTGAGGCTGGCCCATCGGCGACCTTGAATGTCGAAGCGAGCACGGTGACCGCCGATCTCTTCTCGATGGGAAGCGAGACGTTGGAGCAAAATGGGATTCCGTTGTTTGCCGACGGCGGCACAATCAATCTTGAGTCGACGGCGATCTTGGCGTCGACAGACGAGCTTTTGCATCCCACACAGACCGCGTTTGTGGCGCAGAATGGCGGCAGCATCACGGCAGACGCTTACTCTTGGATGTCTCCCACTCCCACGCAGTCAGCGGCAGACCTGCAGACGCTCACGGGGCAGCCAAGCTTGCTCACAGGTTCGCCCGCGCTTCCGTTGAGTGTCTTCTCGACGACGCCCCTCGTGGAGCAACCTCTGGCATATCCAACGGGCACCTACCCCGTAGCAGGCGGGGTTTTGGTGGACGTTGTGCCCAATGCCGATGGGGCAAACCAACTTCTCAATCCGATCGATAGCTCGCCCATTCTCGTGGACGTCTATGGCAATCCTCGAACCACACTTGGCTCGCGAAACGTCGGGGCAGTCGAGGCCGTGCCAGAGCCGTCAAGCCTCGCTCTGCTGATCGGAGGTGTTGCCTCCGCTGCAACCGCCGTATTCCGTCGCCGCGGGCGGCGGTAAAGGGCCCAATAAGATCAGCGGAATCGCCAGATGCAGCGAGAGTCTGACGAGGAGACAAACGGCGGCGGAAGGATCGATTGACGAGAGGATTATCGGGCGTGCGAATCGCCTCCATCGCCTCGTTTGCTGCACAAGGGCTAGGTCCTAGTTCGCTGCGATGTGGCCTAGGCATTGATGGCGGCTGCGGCCATGGTGATCGCCGCCGCTAGACTTTGGGTCGAACTGCTCGACCGTGAGTTGTTCCTGGGCCTGCCTGAGGCGAGGGTTGTTCTCGACCAGTGGCGGATGGACCACAACCACAGCCGCCCGCATGGCGGCCTGAAGTAACTGACCCCGGCGGCGTCCGTTGCCGGGCTTGACGATACGGCCCCCGGGTTGGCTCCGGCGGCGTCGCGTGGTGTGTCTCCGGTCGAGGCTACGCTCCGCCCTCCGGCACACCACGCGGACTGTTCCCTAACTCTCTCATGAGCACTGGTACAGAAACTGGGGAGGGGTCACCTGCCCGGCAGAGGTCCGCACCGGCCCGGCCAGTCACGGCCGCAGCCTTGGCCGCGCTGTCCTTTGTCCTTTCACACCATCTCCTCGCACGGATCCGGTCGGTCCTCGTGGAGGTCGGCGACTTTCCACGCGGGGAGGCCCAGCCGCCGCTCGATCGGCACGGGCTCCCAGCCATACCAGTGGCGAAAGGCGTGGTAGCCGGGTGAATCCGGGAGCGGGAAGCGATCGAAGACATCCTGCCATCCGGCAAACGTCACCCAGTCGGTCTCCTCCGGGAAGACGCCGAAATCGAAGGCCGCGCAGATTCGCTGCATGTAATCGGCCCGGTCCGCCAGGCTCTGGAGCGTTGCAGGGGGCTCGACGTCGGGATAGACGGATCGGTCGATGATCATGGCGTGGGCACGGCGAAGACGCGGTAATACCACTCACGGACACCCGCGGCTTGATCTCGAGCGTCTCCGGGCTGAATTGTCTCGAGCGGTCGGCTGGCTTCAATCATCGCCAGACGTGCGATGATTTTTCGCTTGGCCTCGTCGATGCCGATGCCGAGACCTTTTTCGGTGAACGCTCTCCAGCAGTCGGCCATGCTCATTACGTCGCGGGTGCAGAGGTGGTAGATGTCGAGAAAATCCCGCGGCGCCCCACGTTGCACCAAGGCCGTCATTTTGGATGCCACGTTGTCTCGCAGCGTTTCGATGGAGACAGGCTTCCACTGTGAGGGAATCGCCTCGTCGAGGGCGAGAGTCCGCCTGCTGATCTGGAAGGAGTACTGCTTCTGGGTGCCTTGCAGCAGTTCGAGGCTCTCGGTTTCACCCCACGACCGACGGCGGTATTCGAAGCCATGGCGTGAGGCGATCGCCTGCATGGCGGCCTCGACAAAAGCCACCACATCCGCCCGAGGTTCGCCACGCCACCAGGCATCAAGGTCCACGGTGGGGCGATACTCTAGATAGTGGCTGAGCGCCACACCGCCGCCAATCACGATCTCAGCGGCCTCGGGATGGCCAGCGAGGCTCTCGAGCAATTCCCGAGAGAGCGGATGGAGATTGCCGGGCGGCTTGGGGAGCGGCGTGGCCATGGTTCTTATCTTCAGTTCGTTGCCGCTCGATGACAACCTGTTGGCACGGTTGGGAAGGCCCGGGAGGCGGGAGCACGCGGTTTACGAACCGCTCGTCAGTCGGGCGACGCTTGCGGAAGTGCCATTGGCCGGGCTGTCCTTGGTCCTTGCCGGCCGCGGGATCACACGATCCGCCGGGATTCCTGATCGAGCCGGTCGAGGACGAAGGCCACCACCTCCGGAGCGATCCGGTCGTAGTACTCCTGAGAGTGACCGCCACCGAGTGGTTCGAGCCGAGCGACATGGGGAATGCCGAGGGCCACGAGCTTGCTCTGGAGCCGGACCGCGCCGTCATACCAGTGCTCGTCACCGGCGTCGCAGGCGAAGAACTGATGCCGCGGCCAGTTGAGCGGATGCACGTGGAGGATGGCCGTGTCCTGCCGGGCCCGTTCGGGATTCTCATAGAGCTCATGGAGCGTGTCGTAGAGTTCGCCATCGTCACGAAGATGTGCCTCCCGCAACGCGGCGTGGAAGTCGATCGCCGGCGAGATCGCCGCCGCCACAGGGAAGACGTGGGGATGGCGGTAGGCCAGCCGCAGCGCCCCCTGGCCCCCCATGCTCGTGCCGATCAGGGCGATGCCCGGCGGCGACACCCCGAAGCGGCGGGCCACTTCCGGCACGGCCGTCTCGAGCAGATAGCGTTCCGGCGAGATCGTCGGGTCGAAGGCGGGCACCACGCGGTCGAGCCACCAGGAGCGGCCGGTGCGGGGCGCGACCACAGGCAGCCGGGCCGCCTCGATCGCATCCCGCAGGCCAGGCATGTCTTGGAGCCATCGCTCCCGCACGCCATGGAGATAGATCACTGCCCGCCCTGGAAGCGGCTCGGACGGGGAATGGATTTCGCAGGGATGGCCGGCAAGGTCCGCGATGAGCCAGCCGAGGCGGGGAGGGGGCAGAGCGGGCATGGAGACGCCGAAACGAGGGGAGCTTGAGGGGCGGTATTCTAGTGCCGACGGATGCCAGGGTATCCTGCCCCGCCGGCCCGACGCCGTGAATCCTCGTCCTTCGAAGGAACTGGTTGCGATGCGTGTGCTGCTGACCTCCGAACAACTCGCGGCCGGCATCGACCGACTTTCTGACGAGATCCAGAGCACGACTGGCGAGCGGCCGCTCATCGTGGTGGGGGTGCTCACCGGGAGCATCGTGCTCGTCGCCGATCTGATCCGGCGGCTCGAAGGGCCGGTGCAGGTGAGCATGGTCTGGGCCAGCAGCTACCGGGGCACCGCCACCCGGCCCGGCGAGTTGGAACTGCGGCTCGATCTGCTGCCCGACCTCTCCGGCTACGACGTGCTCCTCGTCGACGACATCTTCGACACCGGCCGTACGCTCGCGGCGCTGCTGCGGGAACTCCGGAGCCGGGGGGCGGCGCGGGTGCGATCGCTCGTCTTGCTGCGAAAGCAGGGACGGGCCGAGGTGGCGATCGAGCCGGACTACGTCGGCTTCGAGATCCCCGACGAGTTCGTCGTGGGCTACGGGCTCGACTTCGACGGTGTCTGGCGGCATCTGCCCTACCTGGCCGTGCTCGACGACGAAGAGATCGTCGCGACCCGGGCCGTTCGGAATACCCACGCGCATGGGTAGGCCCGTGCTGCTGGTCGCCCGCGGGCTCGATCCGGTCGGCAGCGGCGGCGAGCTTGAACTCGTTGCAACCGGACTCGCGGCCGCCGGCCTCCCGGTCGCGTTTGCCGCGACGACGACGGGCGGCAGCCTGCCCGAGCGGCTGGCCGCCCGTGGGATCGGAGTGCATCGCCTCGGCGCGCGGCCGGTGGTCGATGCCAGCAGCGTCGCTCGTCTGGCCGGGCTGGCCCGGCGGCTGCGGCCGGCCGCGATCCTCGGCTTCGGCCGGTCGCAGGCCTGGCCGGTCATGATCGCCCGTCGCTGTACGGCGGGCAGCCGGGGGATGCTGCGGCTCGGCCTGCCCCCAGCCCGCGTTCGCCAGGCCTGGCCGCTCCGCCGGCTCGATCGACTGCTCGTGACGAGCCGGGCCGTGGCTCACGACTGCCGGTGCGCGGGCGTGGCCGAGGGCCGGATCGAGATCGTGCCACCGGGCGTCGCGACGCCGGCAGCGCCGCGACTTGACCGCAGCGACCTGGCCGCCCGCCTCGGGCTCGATCCCGCCTGTCGCTGGACGGTCGCCGTCGCTCCGCTCGAGCCGACGAGCCACCTCGACCGGCTGGTCTGGGCGATCGACCAGCTCGGCGTGGTGCGCAAGGATCTCCAGCATGTGCTCGTGGGAGCGGGGCCGCTGCTCCACGGCATCCAGCGGCGGGCGCGGGCTCAGGAACTCGCCGAGCGGCTCTTCATCGTGCCCCACTCGGGGCTGCTGCCCGAACTCGTTGCCCACGCGGCAATCGTCTGGCAGTCGGGCGACGTCGCCCTGGGGGGCTGCCTGCTCGACGGCATGGCCCGTGGTCTGCCTGCCGTCGCGGTTGAGAGCGAGGCGGCCAGGCAGCTGATTGCCGACGGCGAGACCGGCCGGATCGTGCCTCCGGTGCCCGAGAGCGAGTTTCCCCGCCGGGTCTTCGGCATCCTCGAAGACGACGCCCTCGCAGCCCGATGCGGAGCGGCCGCAGCTGCCCGGGCGGCCGATGGCTTCTCCGCGGAGCGGCTGGTCAAGGCCGTCATCACAGCGCTGGCCAGCTAGGCCACCGGCTCGGGGGCGGCAAAAGTCGCGTCGCGGGCGAAGATACGCCCCCATGCTCCGCGAGCGTTCGCCGACCCCCGAGCCTTGCCCGGTTGCAAATGATTCACCGGCTCGGGGGCGGCAAAAGTCGCGTCGCTCACCGAAGATACGCCCCCATGCTCCGCGAGCGTTCGCCGGCCCCGGAGCCTCGCGGCTTCAGAAACGCTCAGACGCTGAACGGTCGTGGCGGCGGGTGCGAGCCAGTGTGAGCCGCGAGGAGTACGCCGGGCCTCAGGTTGCGAGGTTGGCCGTCTTCCACCACCAGCCGGCCGGCCTTGTAGACGCGGGCCGGCAGCGAAAACATCCGTTCGAGGTCGGCGTCGGGACGGTAGACGACGATGTCGGCGTCGGCGCCGATGCCGAGTTGGCCCTTCCGTGGCAGACCGGCGATCCGGGCCGGTGCGGCCCGGGTGACGATGCAGAGTTCCTGGAGCGTGTACTCGCGGTCGATGCCCGCCAGTGGGCTCTTGCTCTGCACGACGGGATGAAGCCGGGTGAACGCCTCGCGGCGGTAGGCCGCGTCACCCAGGAGCCGCATCAGCTGGGGGTAGGCGGTGAAGCAGGCTCCGTTGGGATGGTCGGTGGAGAGGGCCACTCGCCAGGGGTCGGCGACCGAGAGAAACCACTCCAGGCCGATTGCCCACTGCCAGGCGTGCACGAGGTTCTGCTCGCGGTAGGTGATCGGGAGGATGCCGCAGCCTCCGGCCCGGTAGGAATCGTGGGAGACCAGCGGCACCCCGGTGGCGTGCGAAATGTGTTCGGCCGCAGCCGCGTCGGCCGTCATCGCCACCGTGCCGCCGAAGAGCACCTGCCCCACGTCGAGGGTGAGGCCTTCGCAGGCGTTGAAGTACTCGGCCAGCGGGGCCACGCCCGAGCCGAACGAGTCTTCGTCGAGGTCGCCCCCCGTGTAGCTGTGGAACTGCACGTGGGCGAGGTGTGCCCGGCGGCCGGCGAGCGACCGCATCGTTTCGAGCAGCGTCCGCCAGTTGCCGGGGAGCCCGAGGTTGGCGGTGTGCACGTGGAGCGGATGAGGCAGGCCGAGACAGGTCACCGCGTCGGCGAGCCGTTCCAGGATCTGCCGCGGCGTGGCGGGCAGGCCGGGCAGCGTGGTGTCGAGGTCATGGTGGTCGCCCCGCCGGCCTCGCTTCCAGAAGGCGGGACCGCCGGGGTTCGCCACCTTGATCGCCCAGCCGCGACCGGCGGCAAGGCACTCGCCGAGCAAGTGTTCGAGCGCGGCTGCATCGCCGCGGGCGGCGGCCTCGAGCACGGCCGCGTCGTCGGCGGCCACGAGATAGATGCCGCGGTCGAGGATCGGCAATTCGCCGAGTTCGCGATGGGCGATCGCGGCTGCGGCCGGGGCGATCGCGGCATCGAAGGCGGTGGTGTAGCCGAGCGCAGCGTAGAGGCGGCCCGTCGCGTGGATCGTGGGCACGGCGGCGGAGCAGCATTCCCTGCGGCCGGCGGCGAGCTGCGGCGCGATCCTGCGGCCGGCATTCACCTTCGGGCCCGCGAGGTGACTGTGGAGATCGATGGCCCCGGGCATGACCACCCGGCCGGAGACATCGATCCGCTCATAGCCGGCTGGGTCGGCCGGCGGCGGCACGATCCGCCCGTCTGCCACCCAGAGATCGGCAACCACCCCGTCGCGACCGGTGGCGGGATCGTGGATCGTGCCCCCGGTGAGCACGAACCGCGGCGCGGGGTCGGGCTGCGGCTGGGTCATGCCCGCTGCTCCGTGATCGTTCTGAGAAGATCACCGAGGCGAGCCGCGAGCGAGCCGGCGGTGGTCGGCCCGGCGATGGCGGTCTCCCGGCCGTCGGGTCCGAGCAGGGTGCCACCGGCTGGATTGCAGCGGATATGCACGCAGCTGCCTGCGGCCTCTGGCGGCTCGTCACCGCGGCAATCGAGCCGAACCACCGCGAGATCGGCGGCCCGACTGGCGATCGCTTCCTCAACCGTCGCCGGCAGCCGTCCGACCGCAAGCACGGCATCGACCTCACCCCGGGCGACGAGCCGCACGGCATCACACTCGGCCGGCATGAACCGCCCTCCGCCGCGATCGGCCCGGGCGATACCCCCTGCGGCACCGTATCGCCAGCTGAGGACGGTCGCGACACCGGCGGCGTTATCGAGTTGGCCGGCGGCCGGCCGTCCGTGGGGCACGATGAAGGTCGGCCGATCGTGGGCGAGGAACCGCACGAGCCGGGCCAGCGCCCAGTGGGCGAGGCCGAGCGGGTCGGCATCTCGCGGCGCGAGGAATGCGACGCAGCCGACGGCGGCGATCGTCGCGGCGATCACTTCGCAGCCGGCGACGAACTCCGGGTCGAGGTCCCGGGCTCCGCCGCCCTGGTCGACGAGCAGGGCATGCACGAGGCTGGCCGCATCGACGGCTGCGTCGGCCGCCAGCGGCACCTGTTCCCAGCCGGCGAGCGGCTCAGGGCCCACGGCCAGCCGGCGGCAGTCTGGCAGGCTTGGCCACGCCGCGTCGGCCGGGCAGAACCAGGCGATCACGAGCTCAGCCCGGTCGAGCTCGCCGGGGTCGGCCGTGATGTCGCCGATCCGAGCGATCAGCGGGCCGGCGGGGCTGGCCGTGTCATCGTCACCGGCGTCAATCGCGGCCCCGATCGCTTCGGCGAGGTCGCAGGCGGCCACGATCGCCTCGAGCGAGGCGTCGGTGAGGCCGGTGACCAGCACCCGACGGGCCTCGCCGAGGAGAACCGCCCCGCGGGCAATCGCCTCCGCTTCCGCCACCGCCCGGCCGTCGATCGTGGCAGCAGGAAGATTCACGTTCAGGCACCCTGAGGGGCGAGGAGGGGCGGCCTGACGCCGCCGCCAGACTCAGGCGGCGCTCGCGAGTCGGGCGAACACGAGCCGACCGGCGGATGTCTGGAGCGTGCTCGTCACGCTCACATGCACGGTGTGGCCGATCCGACCGCGGCCGTTTTCCACCACCACCATCGTGCCGTCCTCCAGATAGCCCACGCCCTGATCGGGCTCTTCGCCCGGCTTGACCAGCCGCACCGACAGGCCGTCGCCCGGCACGAAGGTCGGCTTGAGCGCGAGCGCCACGTCGTTGACGTTGATCGCAGCCACGCTCCGCACGCTGGCGAGCTTCACCACCGTCGGGTCGATCGTCACGATCCGGCCGTCGAGTTCGCGGGCCATCGCCACCACCCGCGACTCGATCGTCGCCTCGTCGTCCGTCTCGGCCCGAGGGCTGAGCACGTCGATGTCGACGGCATTGTTGGCTCGCAGCCGGTTAAGGACGTCGAGGCCGCGGCGGCCGCGGGTGCGCTGCTGCCGGTCGCCCGACTCCGCCGCAGCCTGAAGCTCATCGAGCACGAAGGTGGGCACCACGAACCGGCTCTCGAAGATGCCCGCTTCGGCCAGGTCGGCAATCCGTCCGTCGATGATCACCGTCGGGTCGAGCACGTTGGGCCGCAGTCCCCGCACGTCGCGGGCGAACTCCACGAACGGAATCAGGAACCGGAAGTCGTTGCGGGTCTGGATCAGGAGGCTTGTGCAGACGTAGCAGAGCACCGCCCCGAGCACGAGCGGTAGCCAGGTCCAGACCGGCGCCGTGCGGCTCAGGGGCAGCATCGGCGTGAGGGCGAGCATCGCGATGTAGCTGAGAAACACGCCGATCAGGAGGCCGAAATAGACCGCGGTGATGGTCGTGAGATCCTTCCGCCGGATCGAGCTGTCGATGCCGATCACCGTCAGGGGCAACGCCACCAGCGCCGCGAGGATCGCCCACGGCACCCAGGCAGGAGTGGTCTGGGGCACCGACGCGTTGATGATCAGCACGGCGATCCCCGCCGATACGACGAGAAAAATCGCCCGCAGGATGAAGAGTGCCATGCTAGTGAAAAGATGAGCGGGCCGGAAACCCGGCCGGGGGTCTCCATGGTACCACCGCAGCGGGCGATTCGCCCATGCCGCCTCCGCTCAGCCGAGCCGTCGCCCGTGGTCGGCTTCGAAGAACCGGTCGGTCATGCCGGCGAGGTAGTCGGCCACCGTGCGGGGCACGCCCCAGGTCCCCGCCCGATCGTGGAACCGCGGCGGGAGCGAATCCGGGTGGCTGACGTACCAGCGGAAGAGTTCGGCCAGCCGCGCCTGGGCCGGCCCGCGGATCGCGAGCACCCGCTCGCTGCGATAGACCCGCGTAAACAGGAATCGCTCGAGCTCCCGCTTGGCGGCCGCCACCTCGGGCATGTGGGCGACGATTCGCCGCTCGCCACCGGCGGTCGCCGCTCGCACGTCGGCCACCGAGCGGATGCCGAGCCCGCGCAGCCGGGCCAGGCTCGTGCGAACCAGCTCGGCCACCTGGAAATCGACGAGTTCGTGGATCACGGCCCGCCGCAGGTCGGAGCCAGAGAGCGGTCCGAGCCGATCCCGGACCCGGCCGGCAGCCTCAGCCACGAGCGGCAGCTCGAGCAGCTCTTCGAGGGTGACGAGGCCCAGTTCGATCGCGTCGTCGGCGTCGTGGGTGTCGTAGGCGATCGAGTCGGCGGCATCGACCACCTGGGTCTCCAGCAGCGGCGCCGGTGCCGTGCCGTCTTTCTTCCGCGTGGCCTGGGCGTCGAGCACTTCGCGGGAGAGATTGAGGCCGGGAAACTCGGGGTAGCGGGTTTCCAGGAGTTCCATGATCCGCAGGGCCTGGGTGTTGTGGTTGAAGCCTCCCTCGCCGCGGAGCAATTCGGCGAGCGTGTCTTCGCCGGCGTGGCCAAGCGGCGGATGGCCGATGTCATGAGCCAGGGCCAGCGTCTCCACGAGGTCTTCGTTGAGGGCCAGCGCCCGGGCCAGCGTGCGGGCGATGTTGGTGACTTCGAGCGTGTGGGTGAGCCGACTGCGGTGATAGTCGCCGTGGTAGCCGGTGAACACCTGGGTCTTGTGGGCCAGCCGGCGGAAGGCCGCCGAATGGACGATCCGGTCGCGGTCTCGCTGATACGGGCTGCGGAAGGCGTGGAGTGGCTCGGGATGCACCCGGCCCGCGGTGTCGGCCCCGTGCATCGCCCAGGGGGCGAGCAAGGCCGCCTCCCGCGCCCGCCAGTCAGGCGGCTCGAATCCCGCGGCCGGCGAATGGGGATCGGAACGCATCACGGGGGTGTCGCCCGGGCGGCGGCAGTGAGCTGCAGCCAGAGCTCATCGAGGGCCTGGGGCAACACGCGAGTGCCGGCGAGCGTGGCCATGAAGTTCACGTCACCGGCCCAGCGGGGCACGATGTGCCAGTGGAGATGCCCGGGCACGCCGGCCCCGGCAACTCTGCCGAGGTTCAGGCCGACGTTGAAGCCCTGGGCGTGCATGGCCGCCTCCATGACCCGACACCAGCGGGCCAGGCACCGCTGGAGGTCGAGGAGCTGCCCGTCGTCGAGCCCGGTGAGCGTGGCCCGGTGGTCGAGCGGGGCCACGAGCAGGTGGCCATTGGAGTAAGGAAACCGGTTGATCACGACCACACTCAGGTCGGTGCGGTCCACGATCCCCAGCGTTCGGTCATGCTCCGCCGACACCGCCGCCGCCCGACAGAGGAAGCAATCCTCATCCGCCCCGGGCCGCCAGGCTTCCACGGTCACCGCTCGGGCCGTCGCCTCGGGATCGGTTCCCTGCACATAGCCGAGCCGCCACGGGGCCCAGAGCCGGTCGTTGTCCATGGCCGCCATGATACCTGTCCGGCTCCGGGGTCGGTACACTCTCGCGATGGATTTCAAGGTTTCGCTCGACGTGTTCGCCGGGCCGCTCGATCTGTTGCTCTATCTCGTGAAGAAGCACGAGGTGGATGTGACCGCGGTGCCGATCGCGGTCATTGCGCGGGAGTTCTGCGAATACCTCGAACTGCTGGAGGAGCTCTCGATCGACCAGGTCGGGGAGTTTGTCGAGCTCGCCAGCGTGCTGCTCGAGATCAAGGCCCGGGCCCTCGTGCCGCGGCCGGAGGAGACCGAGGAGCCCGTCGAGCCGGTCCGCGAGGATCTCGTGCAGCGGCTGCTCGAATACAAGCAATACCGCGACGCCGCCGCTCTGCTCGAAGACCGGGCCCGCCACTGGGAGCTGCGCTTTCCCCGAATCGCCGCCACCGCCGACCAGCCGGCTCGCAGCGGCCCCGCCGAGGTGACGATCGCCGATGTGCACGTCTGGGACCTCGTGGGAGCGCTCGGCCGCGTGCTCGCCAAGCGGGAGAAACGCCGGCCCCGGCAGATCGTCCACGACGACACCCCGATCGAGACCCACATCGAACGGATCGAGCGGCTCGTGGCGGAGCAGGGGAGGGTGGCGTTTTCCTCGCTCTTCGATGACGATATGCCGCGGTCCCGCCTGGTGGGCATCTTTCTGGCCACGCTCGAACTCGTGCGGCGGGGCCGGCTTTCGACCCGGCAGGAGGAACTGTTCGAGGAAATCTGGCTCGAACCCCGCCCCGCGACCCCCGCCGAGCCCCCGACGCCCGCATGATCGACAACGCCCCGTTTCGCTCCCTCGTCCACAAGGGGCTCACCGTCGAGGGCTACTCGCGGGCCGCCGTGCAGAGCTGCTGGCGGATTCCGGAGCTGAAGCTGGGCTTCGATCTCGGCGCCCAGCCCTGGGGCTTCATGGCCACGAGCACCTGGTTCGTGACCCATACCCACCTCGACCACATTGCGGCCCTGCCCGTCTACGTGGCCCGGCGGCGGATGATGAAAATGGAGCCGCCCACGATCTACCTGCCCGAGACGGCCGTCGAGCCGGTCGAGAAGCTCTTGCGGGCGATGCAGCGGCTCGACCGCGGCCGGCTGCCCTGCACGCTCCTGCCCGCCCGGCCGGGTGACGAGATCGAACTCTCCCGCGAGCACGTGGTGACCGTCTCCGGCACCACCCACACGATTCCGAGCGTGGGCTTCGTGGTCTGGGAACGCCGCCGCAAGCTGAAGCACGAATACCAGCAGCTGGCCGGCCACCAGATCCGCGACCTGCGGCTCTCGGGCGTGGACGTGACCCACGAGATCCGGGCACCGCTCGTCGCCTACCTTGGCGACTCGTCGCCCGAGGGACTCGATCGTTGCCCGGCGATGTTCGAGGCGATGATCCTGATCACCGAACTCACCTTCGTGGCCCACTCCCATCGCAAGGAGAAGATCCATAAGTACGGCCACATGCACCTCGACGATCTGCTCGCCCGTCGCGATCGCTTCCGCAACGAGGTGGTGATCGCCACCCACTTCTCCACCCGCTACACCGACGACCGGATCCGGCGGGTGCTGACCAAGCGGATCCCCGACATGCTCGACGGCCGCCTTCAGATCTGGCTGTGACGAGCCAGGGTGGGAAACCCGTGGCCGCAGGCTTGCAGCCTGCGGAATGTGGGTGTGCCTCCATGGTTGTGGACTACGGCCGGGATCGACGTCCTTTGGCCCAATTCGCCGGGGCGGGGCACGTGCTCGCCGCCGGCGGATTCTGACGTCGCGTGCTCAACTGGAATGGTGGATCAACTCGGGCAGTCAGAATGCACCGGCGTCTGCGCGCGACCCCGCTCCCGGCTTCCCTGTTGTTTTGCTCGGCCGCTTGTTGCCGGCAGGCAGATGGCTGGCTCGTGTTGGGGTGGCGGTGGAGTCGACCCGTGGCCGCAGGCTTGCAGCCTGCGGAATGTGGGTGTGCCTCCGTAGACGTGTGCGCCGGCCGGGATAGGCTCTCTGGCATGCGTCCCCGCCATGCGTATGTCCACGTTCCCTTCTGTCGGCACCGGTGCGGATACTGCGATTTCACGCTCGTGGCCGGGCGGGACGACCTGATCGACCGGTACTTCATGGCCCTTGGCCGGGAACTCGAGCGGATCGCCCGAGCGGCGGAATCCCCTGACGAGCCGACCTGCCTGCAACTCGACACCCTCTACCTCGGCGGCGGTACGCCCTCGCATCTCGGGCCCGACGGACTCCGGCGGCTGTTCGACCTGCTGCACGCCCGGCTGCGGCCCGTGACCGGGGCTGAGGTGTCGCTCGAGGCCAATCCGCTCGATGTGACGCCCGAGTTCGTCGCGGCCGCATGCGACTGCGGTGTGACGAGGGTCAGCCTCGGCGGGCAGTCGCTCGATGCCGCCACGCTTGCGGCGCTCGATCGCGATCACGGCCCCGACGACGTTCTTCAGGCCGCGGATCGGCTGCGGTCTGCCGGGTTCGCCGTGAATCTCGACCTGATGACGGCGGCGCCGGGGCAGACGTTGGCGGGTGTCGGGCGGGATCTCGCCGCCGCGATCCGGCTCGGGCCCGAGCATGTCTCGGTCTACTGCCTCACCTGGGAGAAGGGCACGGCGTTTGAGAGCCGCCGAGGCCGCGGCGAGTTAACGCCGGCC
>JBJOHE010000111.1:0-6565 GCA_046047895.1 Planctomycetota bacterium
GTGTTCGGAACCCGGGGCGAGTCCCGTGGTGCGCCATGCCGAGAGCCCGCCAGTTCCCCAGCGCCGTGCTGCAAACAGGCTGCCTGGTCGCCTGCTTCGCGGCCCTCTCGCTGGCCAGGCCGGCCTCGGGCCAGCGGCTGGCCGACTCCTTCGACGAGGCCTCCCGCTCCGCGACCGGCCCCGCCCTGCCCGCCGGAGACGACAAGGCGGCTCCCGCCTTCGTTCCCCATGTGCCGGCCGCGGCGTCACGGCCCGCCGGCTGGCCGACCGGCCCCGCCACGAAGACCGACTTCGAGAAGCATGTGCTCTCGAGCATCCGAGCCCGCCCCGGCGCGCCGCTCGACGACGCGGAGCTTCGGCCGCTGGCCGGCGATGAGACGGCGAACGGGCAGGTGGTTCAGGCACAGCATCTCGCCCCTGCCGACGCCCCGCGCCACGAGGCGCAGTCGCTCGCGGCGGCGATGGTCGTGGCCCGCGTCGGCCCCGAGGTGGTGCTCGAGGCTGATCTGCTCACCCCCAAGGCGCTCGAGTGGCTCGCCCAGGTGACACCCGGCCTCGAACCGGAGAAGGTTCGCGAACTGCGGCTCCAGATCTGCCAGCAGGTGCTCCCCTCCCACATCGAGACGCTGCTCGTCTACGTCGACGCCTGCCGCGAGATCCCGGAAGACAAGCTCCCCGAGATCCGCGCGAGCGTCGACAAGGCCTTCGACGAGCAGCAGCTGCCCCGGATGATGCAGGAAGAGGGCGTGGCCAACTCGCTCGAATACGAGCAGAAGCTCCGCAGCCAGGGGATATCGCTCGATCGGATGCGAAAGATGTTCTTCGAACGGGGCCTGGCCCAGGAATGGCTCCGCAAGAACGTCGGCGAGGTGGACGAGATTCCCCATGCCGACCTGATCGCCTGGTATCAGAGCCATCTGGCCGACTACGAGTATCCGGCCAAGGCGCGGTTCGAAGCGCTCACCGTGAAAATGGGGCTCAAGCGATCGCGGTCCCAGGCCTGGGACATGCTCGCCGCGATGGGCAACGAGGTGCTCGGCGGCCGTCCGTTCACCGAGGTGGCCAAGGCCCGCTCCGAAGGCCCCACCGCCTTCCAAGGCGGAGCCTTCGACTGGACCGGTCAGGGCAGCCTCGCCTCGAAGAAGCTCGATGAGGCGATCTTTTCGCTTCCCGTCGGTGAGCTCAGCGCGATCATCGAGGATGGCGAAACCCTGAACATCGTGCGGGTTGTGGAGCGGAAGCCGGCCGGTCGCGTGCCCTTCCTCGACGCCCAGGTGGAGATCCGCGAGACGCTCCTCGAGGAACGCCGCAAGGCGGCCACCGACGACTACCTCGCCAAGCTCCAGGCCCGCACGCCCGTCTGGACCGTGTTCGACGATCCCGCGGGAAGTGCCGCCCAGCCCACCTTCACCGCCGGCCGCCCCACCACCGTTCGCTGACGCTCGCGGACCGCCTTGGGCTGATTGTCCCGCCGAACCATGCGGGATAGACTGCGGCGCTTCTCAACGCGGCAGGCTGATGCCGCATTCCCCTGCCCACCGCCCAAACTGCCAGTCCGTCTGCCAGGAGTCTCCCGCCATGACCGCTCCCGCCTCCCAGGTCTCCCCGCCCAAGGCCAAGGAATGGACGCCCCCCTGGCCCGGCACCCGGGCCGGCGGCGTGGCCCGGCTCGAGTGCGACGGGCAGTCGATCGAGCTGCCGACCGTGGTGGGCACGGAAGGGGAGCGGGGCATCGACATCGCCAAGCTGCGGGCCCAGTCGGGCCTGATCACGCTCGACGAGGGCTACGTCAACACCGGCTCGACGACCAGTGCGATCACCTTTCTCGACGGCGAGCAGGGCATCCTCCGCTACCGCGGCTATCCGATCGAGGTGCTGGCTGAGCGGTGCGATTTCGTGGAGGTGGCCTACCTCCTGATCTACGGCGAACTGCCGACCACCGCCGAGCTCGACGCCTTCCGCCGCTCGCTCTCGCAGCACACGATGATCCACGAGGAAATGCGGAGCTTCTACGGCGGCTTCCCCCGCGACGCCCATCCGATGGCGATCGTGGGCAGCGTGGTGGGCGCCCTCTCCACCTTCTACCAAGACTCGCTGGATGTCCGAGATCCGCGGCAGGTCGAGGTGAGCGTGCATCGCCTCCTGGCCAAGCTCCCCACAATCGCGGCCTACAGCCACAAGAAGTCGTGCGGCCAGCCGCTGATGTACCCGCGAAACGACCTCTCCTATTGCGAGAACTTCCTCCAGATGATGTTCGCGGTGCCCTGCGAGGAGTACCACATCGACCCCGACTTTGCCGACGCGCTCGACATGCTCCTGATCGTGCATGCCGACCATGAGCAAAACTGCTCCACCAGCACGGTGCGGATGGTCGGCTCGAGCGATGCCAACCTGTTCGCCAGCATCTCGGCCGGCATCTCGGCCCTCTGGGGCCCGCTCCACGGCGGGGCCAACCAGGCCTGCGTGGAGATGCTCGAGCAGATCGTGGCCGACGGCGGCAACGTGCGGAAGTATGTCGAGCTCGCCAAACAGAAGGATTCAGGCTTCCGGTTGATGGGCTTCGGCCATCGCGTCTACAAGAACTACGACCCGCGGGCCAAGCTGATCAAGGCCACCTGCGACAAGCTCCTCGCCAAGATCGCCCGTCACGATCCCCTCTTCGACATCGCTCAGCAACTCGAAGAGGCGGCCCTCGCCGACGAATACTTCATCGAGCGGAAGCTCTATCCGAACGTCGACTTCTATTCCGGGGTGATCTACCGGGCGATGGGCATTCCTGTGCAGATGTTCACGGTGCTGTTCGCCATGGGGCGGCTGCCAGGCTGGATCGCCCACTGGATCGAGATGCACAAGTCGCCCACCAAGAAGATCTGCCGCCCGCGGCAGATCTACTCGGGCGAAAACCTCCGCCAGTTCGTCCCGATCGACCAGCGGTAGGGTCTCAGCCCCGCTTGCCGCGGAAGAATTCGCTCAGCAGACGGCCGCACTCGTCGGCGAGCACATGGCCGACGTGCTCCACGCGATGATTGAGCCGGGAATCCTCGAACAGCCGGTAGAGGCTCTCGACGGCGCCGGCCTTGGGGTCGGCGGCGCCCCACACCACCCGCGGCACCCGGGCCTGGAGGATGGCGCCTGCGCACATCGGGCATGGCTCGAGCGTGACATAGAGCGTGCAGTCTTCCAGCCGCCAGGAGCCGAGGGCGGCAGCGGCCTGGGTGATCGCGATCATCTCGGCATGGGCTGTGGGATCCGCCAGCTGTTCCCGCTGGTTGTGACCGCAGCCGACGACCCTGCCGCCCGCCACCACCACCGCCCCCACCGGCACCTCGTCTTCGGCAGCGGCCGCCCGGGCCTCGTCGAGGGCGAGCCGCATCCAGCGGTCGTGCGGCGGACTGCCGGGAAGGTCGAAGGAGTCCATGGCTCGGTCTCGTGGCGGGATGTGCCTCAGGAGGACTGAACGCTCCGCCGGCAGTTCAGACTCTACGACCCGCGGCGAGCCGGCCCAAGCCCCGCCGCGGGTTCCCCGAATCCGCCTTGGGTCGAGCCCGCACGGGCTGCAGGAATGGGGTACGCTTGACGGCTCGGGCCGCGCGTTTTTTGGCCCCCCCTGGAGGCTCTGCCGATGGATCCCGTCACGCTCCTGCTCCGCTGGGCCCACATCCTCGCCGCGATCACGGCCCTGGGCGGCCTGCTCTTCGCCCGCGTGGCCCTGCTGCCTGCGGCGGAGGAACTCGGCGAGGAGACCGCCGACCGTGTCCATGCCGGCATCCGCCGCCGCTGGCTGCCCTGGGTAATCGGGGCGATCACGCTGCTGATCGGCAGCGGCCTGGCCAATTACATCCTGATGATCCGCCGGGTGAAGGACGCGCCGGAACTCTGGGGCCCCGACTGGATGCAGCAGACGGGGTACCACGGCCTGTTCGGCGCGAAGTTTCTGATGGCGATGTTCGTCTTCTATCTGGCCAGTGGCCTGGTGGGCCGCGGGGCGGGCACGCAATGGATCCGCAACAGCCGCCGGCAGTGGCTCACCGTCGCCGTGGCCCTGGGCATCGGAATCGTCTTGATCTCGGGCTGGATGCGGCAGCTCCACACCGGAGCCAACGACCTGCCCGATCCCGTCAAGCACTACGCCAAGACCTACATGCAGGACATCGAGGCCACCAACCAGGCGGGCGGTGGTGGCTTCGACGAGGATGAAGGGGGGCGAGGCGGCCGCGCCGCTCCTCCTGCCCAGCCTGCCAGCGAGCCCCGGGAGACGAGCGATGGACAAGAAGCAGAAGAAGCGGATGGAAGTGCTCCAGCAGAAGATCGCGAAGCTGCAGCAGCTCTTGGCGGGAGCGAAGAAGCAGCCCGATGATCCGGCGGAGATTCCCCGGCTCGAGCAGGAACTTGCCGCCGCCCACTCCGAACTCCACAAGCTCAAGGAAGGCGGCTGACGCGGTGCGGCCGGCCGGCTGCGTGAGGATGCTGCATGGGGCTCGCTGATCTCTTCAAGGGGCTGTTCAAGGGCCCCAACAGGGTCGATCTCTGGCGGCGGTTCGAGCGGCTGCGGGAAAGCACCTCCGGCACCATGTCGGCTTTTTACAAGGTGCGGGATCTCAAGAATGGCGAGATCCGGGGCCTCAAGGTGATCGACCAGGCCAAGGCCGCCCCGGTCGAAGGCCGCTACCGGGGGCTCAACAAGCCCTCCGAGGGCGAGATCGGCATGCTGATTGCCGGGCCGCACATCGCCCGCACGATCGAGTGGGGGGAATCGACCACAGGCGACCCCTTCGTGCTCCAGGAGTTCGTGGAGGGGACGGTGCTCCACACGGTGCTCTCGTCAAAGAAGCAGATTCCCGTCGACCGTCGACTCGACCTGATCCGCCAGGCGGCCGAGGCGATCGCCACGGTGCACGACGCGGGCTTCGTCCATCGTGACATTTGTCCGCGAAACTTCATCCTCAGGCCCGACGGCAAACTGATCCTCTTCGACTTCGGGCTCACCGTCCCCGACAAGCCGGTTTTCCTCCAGCCCGGCAACCGGATCGGAACGCCCAACTACATGGCCCCCGAGGTGGTCCGCCGCCGCCAGGCCGACAAGCGGCTCGACATCTTCTCCTTCGGGGTCACCGCCTACGAGATCGCCACCCTCGCGGCCCCATGGCCCCGCGGCAAGACGGGCATGGCCGCCCTGGCCCACGACAGCCCGCCGACGCCGATCGAAGAGCACTGGCCCGAGATCCCCCCGGCCCTGGGCAAGGCGATCATGGCCTGTCTGGCTGCCGAGCCGGCCAAGCGGCCGGAGTCGATGCAGGAGTTTCTTACACTGATCGAGAAAGTCGACGGCCCAGCGGCCGATTCCTCCGGCTGAAACCGCCTCCCTTGATCCGGCCGGGAAGGCCGAATAAGTTGAGGGGCTTGCGGCGAGGGCCCTGCCGGCCGCCTCGACCGCCCCCGATCACCCCCCACCCACTTTCGAGGAGTTTGCTCCGATGTCCATGGACAAGAGCCTGCGGGTCCGAAAGGGCTCGTCGAACGTCCGCGGCGTGCTGACCCGTGCCGAGCGGATCACGAAACTGAAGGAGCAGGAACGCTGGACGGAAGGCCGCAGCCCGATCGGCCTGCCCAAGGTTCGCGTGCAGAAGCTCTCGATGAAGAAAAAGAAGGTCAAGGAAGCCCCCGACGCGGCCGCTGCCGGCGGCAAGAAGAAGTAGTCGCCCCCGAGCCGGTTTCTCAGCACGGCAGGGAGGCGAGGGGGTCGGCGAACGCTCGTGGAGCATCGGGGCGTATCCTCGCCCGCGACGCGACTTTTGCTGCCCCGGAGCCGGTGAGCTATCGCTGCGGGGTAGCTGCCAGGGCTTGTCGAGCGGCAGCCTGGCCCGAGGCGATCACCTGGGGAATGCCCACGCCGCGGTAGGCCGCGCCCGCTAAAGCCAGCCCCGGATGCGCCTCCACCGCCTGCTCGATCCGGGCCACCCGGTCGGCATGGCCGATGTGATACTGGGGCATCGCGGAGGCCCAGCGGTCGATCCGCTGAAACCTCGGCTTGCCCGTGGCTCCGACGAGCATCCGGGCCTCGGTGATTGCCAGGTCGCAGAGCGCGGCATCGTCCAGTTCAACCGCGGCCGGGTCGAGCCCGCCGCCGAGAAACACCCGCATCAAGACGTGCCCTGCCGGGGCCCGTCCGGGAAACTTTGAACTCGAGAAGCTCACCGCGAGAGCACGGCGGCCGGCCGCCCGCGGCACCACGAGCCCGGCCGCGTCGAGCGGATGGGCCACATCCTGCCGGCGAAAGCCGAGCGACACGATCACCGAACCCGCGTACTCGATGCCGCAGAGGTCGGCTGCCAGGACGGCATCGAGAGCCGCGACGAGCCTGCCGGCCACCTGGGCCGGGGTGGCGAGGATCACGGCGGCCGCCCGCTCGACAGCCTGCTCCCCGGTGGCGGCCGCAGTCGTCACCGACCAGCCCTCGGCGTCACGGGCCAGGCGGTCGATTCGGGCCGTGCGAAACTCCACCCCCTGGCGCCGAAGCCATTCGGCGAGCGCGGCCGGGAGTGTCTCCATGCCGCCGGCGAAGCTG
>JBJOHE010000112.1:0-2567 GCA_046047895.1 Planctomycetota bacterium
GCCAAATACTTGGCTGCGGGAAGATAGAAGAACACCGGCCGGCCGGCATCGGCGTCGACGGTCCGCTTCGAAAGGGTGACCGTGTTGGTCGCCGGATCGACGCCGGTCACGACTGTGCCGGCCTGGAAGCCGGGCCCGGACACGAGCATTCCCACGTTGATGCCCTCGGCATCCGCGACCGACACCTGAATCAACCCGCCGATCACGTCGGCAGCCAGCACCGTGCTCCAAGTCGGCCGGATGAAGGTCAGCTCTTCGCTGGGGAAGGTGGCGTCGAGGACACCGGCCGGAGCGACCCAGACGTAGCGATCGTCAACCTCGCTGATCCAGATCCCGGCCGGCACGCTCTCGCCCACGATCCGCATGCCGGCCTCGAGGCTCGCGAGATCGGCCGTGGTGATCGCCAGGTCGGCCAGCGTGACGTCGGCCGTCTGGCCGGGCACGAACACACCGCCGGCCACGCTCACCAAACCGCCGTGGCCCAGCGTGCGGTCGACTCGGGCCGGGAAGTCGTATTCCACCGTGATCCCGGCGGGCACACCCGTTCCCTCGACGTCGGCGCCCGGCTCAGGGAGGAGGCCCGTGGCGAAGGTCAGCTGATTGACGCCAAAGAACCAGAACGGCTGATTGAGGTCTGGCGGAATCGCCGAGAGCTGCAAGGTGTTGGTGTCGGGATCGACTGCCAGGATCGTCGCCTCCTGATCGAGACCGATGCCGCCGCCGATGAAGAGCAGACCCGGCACGAGGCCGGCGACGTCGGCCAGCACGATCGTGTCGAGATTGAGTCCCTCGGTTGCCGTGACGGCTCCCTGGCCGGCCACGACCGTGTAGTACTCACCCCGCACCGCTGGACCCACCGCCGCGGGTGCATTCTGGGGAATGAAATAGTCCAGGCCGATCACCGGCACGTCGGCCATCATCACATAGGAGCCGGAGACGATCTCACCGGCTGCGTTCCGCTCGACGTAGAGGCCGCCGTCCTTGACACCCTGGAGGGCCGGGGCAACACCGGAGTAGATGTCGACCACCTGATTCTGGAACTCGCCCACCGGTTGGTTGAGCGAGTTGCCGGCAACGGCCGTGCCCTTCGGAATCACGAGGCCGTAATTGGCCTGGGCCGGATCATAGGCCAGGGTCGAGACGCCCACGACCAAGCCGTCGGCAGCCGGGTCGATGCCGGTGATCTCGGTCGCGCCGAAGAACTGCAGCGGAGCGGCCGGGTCGGCCGGGGCCTGCGAGAGCACGACGACGATCCGGTCGGCGGCAGGGGCCGGCACGAGCTGGATCGCCACGATCGTCGTGTCGTCGGCGAGCCCGCCGCCCGTCACCCGCATTCCGGCCGCGAGGCTCGACGTCAGGCCGTCGGTCGGCACTGCCACCTCGGCGGTGTCGTCGTCGTTGACGTTCAGCACCTCGCCGACGCCTTCGCCGACGGCCGCGTAGAACGAGAGGCCCGTGCCCTCGGCGACGCCCGAAACGTCGAATGCGAGGTCGACGACGACTCCTTCGTCGGCGATGTCGAGCACGGTGGTACCGAAGGGCACGTCCTCGCCGACGATCAGCATCCCGGCCTCGATGCCGCCGGTGTTCGCCAGCGGGATCACCTGGAACTCATCTTGCACATCGACCGCGCCGGTCGTGCCCCGCTGGATCGGCGCGGCCGAAATCGTCACCTGCCTGATGACGGCGGCCCGCGTGTCGGTGCCGATCGCCTGGGCCGTTCCGGTGACCGTCGGATTCACGGCGGCTCCGGGCTGGACCACGGCCACGAGCGGGCTGCCGGTGAGATCGACGACGGCGGTGGTGTCACCCTGGTAGTAGAGCGAGCCGCCCGTATCGCCGGTCCGCTCGAGCAGACCGGCTTCGCCCGAGTCGATCACCCACTCGAGCGTGGTGGCCTGGGGGTCGAGAAGCGCCAGCCGACCGTTGTTCGTGAGGGCGAAGAACTTGCCCTTCAGCGCTCCCCCATGCAGGTTCTGCGGGGCCGCCGCCAGGGCGGTGAAGCCCGTGGCGCCGATCGTTGCCAGGTCGTTCGCGAAGTCCACCACGAGCGTCGCTTGGGCGTCGAAGTCGATCAGCGGGCCGCCGTCGTCCGCCGGAGCACCGTCGTCGGGCACCTTGTTGCCCGGCTGGATCGTGATCAGAAGACCGTCCGCGGTCACGCCATAGAGTTGCCCGCCCACGTCGTCGGTGAACTGCACGCCCGTGACCGTCGGATAGTCACCGTCGAGGACGATCCGGCCCCTGTAGCCAAGCAGGTTCTGGGAGTTCTCTTCCCAGCCCTGGTTGGCCGTGGCATCGGGGGTGCCGGCCGTCGTGCCGCCGCTAGCCGCCCGGTAGAGTTTCGACTCGGGGCCGTCGGCCACGACGAACCACAGCTCCTCAAACTCAGCCCAGTCGGTGACGCGGAACGCCAGGGCTCGCACCGTGTTGGTCGATGTCTGGAAGTTGAGCGGGTTGTCGCCATCGACGTTCGGGATCTGGTCGTCGCCAATCACCGTGATCTGCCCGGTGGTCGTGTCGATCTCGATCAACCGGCCTGCCGTGCCGTTGTTGTTGTTGACTCC
>JBJOHE010000113.1:0-2989 GCA_046047895.1 Planctomycetota bacterium
CCTTCCAGACGGCCTACCTCAAGACCCACCACCCCACGGAGTTTATGGCGGCGTTGTTGTCGGGCGACATCACGGGCCGCAACTTCAAGAAGAAGGATGCCCTCGTCGAGCACATCGAGGATTGCAAGCGGATGGGGATCGAGGTGGCGGCGCCCGACGTCAACGCCTCGGGCGTCGATTTCACCGTCGCCAGAGGCCGGATTCTCTTCGGGCTGTCGGCGATCAAGGGCTGCGGCGAGCAGGCTGCGGCGGCGATCACGGCGGATCGGGTGGCGAACGGCCCGTTTCGGGATCTTTACGATCTCTGCGGCCGCGTCGACCCGTCGGTGGTCAACAAGACGGCGATCGAGAGCCTCGCGAAGGCGGGGGCGCTCGATTCATTGGCCGGGCCGCAGGGGCATCGCGGGGCGATCCTGGCGGGCATCGAGCGGGCGATGGCGGCTGGCGCGGCGCGGGTGGCCGATCGAAGGAGCGGTCAGAAAAATCTCTTCGAGGCCTTCGACAGCGAGCCGGCGGCGGCGGAAGAGCCACCGAGCGTGCTGCCCGACGTGCCGCCGCTCTCCGATCTCGACATGCGTTCGAAGGAGAAGGAGGTGCTCGGCTACTACGTCCACAGCCATCCGCTCGCCGAGTATGCCGACCTGCTGGAGACGATCTGCACCCACGGGTCGGCGGGGCTGGCCGCGGTGCCGGCGAAGGGCTCGGTGGTGATCGGCGGGCTCGTGGCGGCGCTCAAGCTCTCCAACACGAAGCAGGCCCGGCCGGGGTCGACCCACACCCGCTACGCGATGTTTGATCTCGAAGACATCGAGGGCCTCGTCCGCACGATCTGCTGGCCCGAGGAATACGCCCGGCTGGGCGAGTGGATCGCGCCCGATGCGGTCGTGGTGGTGATGGGATCGATCGATCGGCGGGCCGGCAGCGAGGAGACCAATCTCGTCGTCAACGATCTGGTGCCGATCGCCGAAGCCTGGAGCCGTCCGGTGAAGAGCCTCACGGTGAAGCTGATCGATCCCCGGCACGACACGACCACGCTCGATCAGCTGGCCGACGTGTTTCGGCGGCATCCGGGAGCGACGCCCGTGCGGCTCGTGCTGGAGTTGGCCGACGGCCGGCGCGTGCTGATGGAAGCCGACCGCGAGAAGGTGGCCTGGTCGCAGGCCCTGCATGCCGAACTGGTGGGGTTGTTGGGTCCCGGCTGTTTGCGGGCGGGGTTGGCGGTGGCCGGCAAGCGGCGGGAAGTTTCGCGGCAGCCCGAGTTTGTGGGGCGCTAGCGGCGTTGATCCGCCCTGCGGCCTGCGCTCCCACCAAACAGCACCGGGCGCGAGCCCGGTGGCTTGCAGCAGCGCGGATCCACCCAGCGGCCCGCTTTATCCGCACAATCGACACTTTCCGTCGGTGCTTGAGCCGCTGGCTCACGCGGGTCGATAATTAAAACCGAGAAATTAGGCTATCTGGATGAGATCCGCCATGAAAATGTTGTCATCCGTAACCATTCTGAAGCTCACGGCGAAGATCGTCGCCGTGGTCGTCCTCTCGCTTGTCGTCTGCTGCGGCTCCGCCCGTGCCCAGATGGGTGGTGGTGGCATGGGCGGCGGCGGTATGGGTGGTGGCGGCATGGGCGGCGGCGGTCAGGGCGGTCAAGGTGGTGGCGGTGGCGCCCAAGCGGTGGGCGGCATCGCCATCGATGCCCAGGGCGTGCTGCGCACGCTAATCGTGGCCGATCCGGTGCTGGCGAATCGGCGGCGGGATGCGGTGACGGCGCTGGAGGGTGATCTTCGTGAGCGCGTTCCGCTGCGGCATGTCGCGCTCTCGCGGCTCGAGCGGCAACTCGTCGAGGCGGTGGCTCACGGCCACGGCATCCCCGATGAGATGCAAAAGCTCGCCGGCCTCACCAAGGTGCAGTATGTGTTCGTGTATCCCGGCGACGGGGCCGAGCCGGGCGAGATCGTGATCGCCGGACCGGCCGAGCCGTGGATGCTCGACGCCGGCGGCCGCACCGTCGGCGTCGCGACCGGGGCCCCGACCGTGCTGCTCGAAGATCTGGCTGCTGCGTTGCGATGCTTCGCGCCCGGCCACCCGTCGAATCATGCGATCGGCTGCTCGATCGACCCGACTCAGGAGGGCCTCGCAGCCTTGCAAGACTTCATGCGGCGGGTGGGTCGCGTGAATCCCAAGAGCGATGTCGCCGGCCTCGTGAGCGGCATGCAGCAGGCGCTCGGCATGCAGACGGTGCGGGTCAACGGCGTGTCGCCGGCCACCCACTTTGCGCAGGTGATGGTCGAGGCCGATTACCGCATGAAGCTGATCGGCATCGGGCTCGAGCCGCCGCCGGTGAAGATGAGCACCTGGGTGCAGCTGGCCAGCTCGCAGTCGGTGGCCGCCAACGCGTTGCAACGCTGGTATTTCGTGCCCGATTATCAGTGCGTGCGGGTGAGTGAAGACGATCTCGCGATCGAGCTGGTCGGGCAGGGCGTGAAGCTCGTCGGGGCCGACGAGGTGGTGCTGCCCGATGGCCGGCGGATGTCGGCTGACCGGGCCAATCAGGCCAGCAAGCTCTTTACGACCGCCTTCACGAAAAAGTATCCGGAGATCGCGGCCCGGCGGCCGGTCTATGCCCAGCTGCGGTCGCTCATCGATCTCGCCGTGGTGGCCGCCTGGCTGCAGGAGTTTGATGGCTACGGCAAGGCGGGCTGGGGCGCGGAAACGCTTCGCGACGAGGCCGCCTATCCGATCGAGACGCTCCAGCCGGTGGCCCAGGTGGAGACGGCGATCAACGCGGTCTGGCGCGGGCCGCGGCTGATCACGCCGATCGGTGGCGGCGTCACGATCCAGGCCGCCACGGCGGTTGAGCCGCCCAATCTGCTGATCGACGAGCAGGGCGAGGTGGCGAAGGCCCACGCGGCGGTGAAGCTGCCGGCGGATCGCTGGTGGTGGTGACCGGCCCGCCGGCTTGCGCCAGGCGGCTGTGTGGGGTCAACTTGCACCA
>JBJOHE010000114.1:0-5843 GCA_046047895.1 Planctomycetota bacterium
GCAGGTCGAAGGCCCTGCTCTTCAGCGGGTCGATGACGGGGGCGGTGGAGTGGACGTAGTCCGAGGAATTGAAGATGCCCCAGGTGGGATACGCCAGGATGGCGTGCAAGAACACGACCAAGACGGTGATCGCGGCCCTGAGGTAATCCAGGGCACAACTCCGGGCTCTGAGTGGCTTCGGGCCGACAGGTGTATCCACCAGGAGATTCGCCAGGGAGAGGATCGGGCAGTCACATCAGCCGAGCGGCTTTCCGATTCGCTCGATCCCGGGGTCGCAGGTCGATGGCACCGAGGCTGGGAAAGCTGAAGAACTCCGCAGGCGTCACTCGATGCCGGAGCGCCGCTCTCTCGAGGTGGTCGAACTGCTCATCGGTGGGATCGCCGATCACGTACGACTGCGAGTGTCGTTCGGCGGCCAGCAGAACGGTCTCCGCCAGGCACGTGAAGGTGACCTCCGCATCCCGCGTTTCCGGCGTGAACAGCCCCATATCGAACGGGCAGGAGAGGCCGGGAATCCGGGCCAGACACTTGACGATCCGGATGTCCGGTCGGGCGGCCAGGACGGACTGATCGACATTCTCCGGCTGGGCGTCGTCGAGCACGACCGTGTTCGGCCCGAAGTCGTCGGCTCCCAGGATGCTTCCGATGGCATTGGTGACACAGACGACGATCGCGGCCTCTTTGATCTCCTGCTTGAACGACGTGAGCCGATGCACCGCCGGATTCCAGCCGGGGATCTCCGGAATCTTGCCCAGCTGCTCCGACAAGTCGATCGCCAGAACCCTCCTGGCCGGAGAACGACGGAACATGCACCGCAGGGCCGCCCGCCCCGTGGAGCCCGCAGCCCCCATCACGGCGACCACACCATCGGCCCCGATTTCATTTTCAATGTCTTCGACCATGCGGGCGATCGTCAGGGCGGTGAACCCGTGACCGGTGGTGATCGCCACACCCGGCTTGGCTTGCCTCAGCAGCCTTCCCTGTCTCGAGATCGATGGGATCAATGCCCCCAGGCCGACCATCCGGGTTTCACGATGCTCGGCGTAATCGAGAATCTGGACCACCGCATCCCTGGCCTCGGAAAGTCGGTCGAGCATTTCTTCGGGGGCGTGGGGGATCGTCACCAGCTCGCCCCGCAGCAGGCGATCGTCGACCGGCACCTCGATGGGCCCCAGAATCGTGCACGTGGGCTGGATGATCTCGACGCGGTCGGTGGTCAGCCCCCGCATCAGGGGAAACGGCCGCCGCCTGTCGGCGACCGAGCGGGGATGGACCACGAACAGGAAATCGAGCGGGCCATCGTATTTCGGGCGGAGCGACTCGATCGTGGTCGCCAAGGCGTGCCGCTTCCACCCGCTCGCAAACACCACGGGATCCGGAGCTTGATCGCTTGACGCACGGCTGCGGAATCTTCGATTCCAGAGGGTGGTCTTCGCCCGATCGATGTCCCACGTCTTGCTGTGCAGCACCTCCGTGCCACATGCGACTGCCAGCGCGGTAGCGATTGACGTGACGAAGTCATGCTGGCAGGGGCCGACGTCGCCGCTCGCCTCCGCAAAACGCTTCACGGCCAGCGTGATGTAGGTGCCGGCATTGTTCTCGGTGAGCTGCCCGCCACACCGATCTTCCGGGAGACTGGAGTCGGCCGGATGCGCGACGAGGACTTCCCGGCCGTCCCAACTCGACACCATGCACTCGACAAACCGGTCTCGATGAAACTCGAAATCGGCCCCCACCAGCGGCCGCAACGCCGCTACCAGCGAGTTCAGGTCGAGTGCGTCGGAAAGATGGAGAAAATCCATCCGGCAATACGTGCCGTCTTCGACTCTGTCCTGTGTCATGGCGTTGCCGAATGCCCTGGTGCGTTGTCGATGGGGGACTTCTAGTCCTTGCCCAGCGCCTCATAGGCGAGCCGAAAGGCTTTCGCCTCGATCAGTTTCTCGAAGTAACGGAGCATTTCGACTTTGCCAGACGGCCGCCCCTCGACGATGGTGCCGATGATGGCAAACGCCATCTCGTCATCGGTGGCTTCACCCAGGAAAACCGTCTTCTCCGGACCGGGGAGCCGCCGCGGATTGCCTGCCGAGTTGTCGTACACCGCCTCCACGTGCAGCCTCGACCCCTTCTTGAGCGGATAGGGGTCTTTGGGCAGGTAGCGGTGCTGCCAGTTGAAATCCCAATCCTTGATCTCGAGCAGAAGCTTCCGCTCCGTGGAATCGGGCGGCTGGTGCCAGATCCGGAACTCCTTTCCCAGGCGATGCATGTGGGGGGCCATCACCCAGAGGTGACAATCGCCCGCGATCTCCCGGGAGCCCGTGGTTTTGAAGTTGGCGGCACCTTTCGGGATCAAACGGAAATCCGTGTCGAGCATGAACCCATGAGAGAACCGTCGGGGCGCATTCTTGTCGAACCAGATCCCGAGCCGGCTGGAGTCATCGATCTCGGGCTTTCCCGTTCTCACGTAGTGAATCTGCATCGCGATCGCCGCATCGGAGGGAATGACCCGTCGGACACCCGTCGGTAACTCGAGCGGCCCTGCCCCGGGCACCCAGCCCATGAGTTGGCCTCCCGGGTTGTCTTGATTTCGCACCGCCTGGGTCGGATCAGGAACAAAACCCAGGCCCATTCCCGATTCGTAGCCCGGACCATAATCCCCGTCGCCGGCTCCGCGTGGAAGCGGATTCCCCAGCCGTTTCTGTGCGGCGAGCATGAGGCCGGCCCCGTCGTAAAAGACCATCCCATGGTGGATGGCCTGCCGATTGCCGGGGATGAACTCCAGCCTCTCCACATACAGCTCCTCCGGATTGTCGAGCGGCAGCACGATGGTGCGGTAGTGATCCTCGCCCTGGGCGGCGAGGTGAACCGTTCCCGGCATCTTCAAGACAAGGTCCGGGGGCCGGGAAGCCTGCCACTCATCCTGGTTCGCGAACGCCAAAGGCGGCGGAGCATCGGTCGGATCTCCCCGCGGGCAGCCCTCGTCCACCCAGCGGCCGAAGCGGTCGATCTCCTCGGGGGTGAGGGAGAGATCGTTCTGGAAAGGAAGCCCGCCGGTCGCGGACCAGGGAGGCATCAGCCGATCGGCGGTGTAGCTTTTGATATCGGCCGCCCACTGCACCGCGTGATCGAACGTGATGAGTGAAAAGGGTGCTACGTCGCCGGGATGATGACACCGCTGGCAGTGCTGCTGGAGGAGAGGCTCGATGTCGCGATGAAACTCGACGCTGCCGTGTTTGATCACCGGTCTCGCGGTGAGTTCCAACGCGCAGCCGATCGGGGTGGTTTCCTTGATGGCGACGGCCTGGCCGGCCACGACGGCGGTGAGGGCATCAGCGAGATACTCGGTGTCGGCCTTGGGCCGACGCACGAGCCGACTGGTGTAGAGATTATCGACGAGCCCCGAGTATCTCAGCACCCGATTCCGGTCGAGCACAAACACCTGCGGTGTGGTCGTCGCCCGAAAGTGCGCCGCCGCAACTTTGTCAGGATCGAAAAACACCCGGCACTTGATCTTGGACTCGGCGGCGAGCCGACCGACCTCGGCGGCGTCTGCGGCGTCGCAGACCACCGCGACGAATGTCACGCCCTCGCCGCCAAAGCGGTCGGCGAGCGCGTTGATCACCGGCACCGATTGATTCGAGACCGGGCAGTTGAAGTTGAGAAATGCCACGACGGTCGCCCGCGCGTCGTCTGCGGCGGTCAAAGACCAGACGGCTCCTGCCGTGTCGCGGAAGTCGATCGGGGGCACGACCCGCCCGATGCGACTCCGCGAAACGGCCGCGGCTCCCGCGGGATCGGCCTGCTCGGCGCCGCCGGCCGGTTTGGCGAACGAAACCACCAAACCGGCCCCGAGGGCCAAGCCCGTGAGCAGTGCCCCCGCCCTGGACAAGAACCGGCGATGCGTCGGACCACCGGTCGACGGAGAGGGAGGTGCGATCACGGCATTTCCCACCGGCGGCCCCTTATTCTGCCGCCTCCATGTGATAGACAAACTTGAACGCGCGGCCGAGCGGTCCGAGCCCTTCCGTGACACTATCGACCCGCAAGACGCTGAGCGTCAGGGGGTCGAAGAGAAACGTGGCGGCCTTGCTGACCGTTTCGGAGTTCTTGATCAGCGGATTCTTCTCCTGCTGACGCGTGGAGGAAATTACCCAGCAGTTGGTTCCCTTATAGATTTCGGATCCGACCACCTCCATCTGGGAGGGGCCCGGCAGCGTGCTGATGACCGGCTCGGACAGCCACTTGGTGCCGATCTTCAAGGTGCCCGGGTAGAGGTAGTGCTCGGTCTCGTGGTCGATCTTCTCGGGCTTCCCATCGACTTCGATCGCGTCGAGCACCAGGCCTCGGTCTTCTTCCTGATGGAAGAGTTCGTACTTTACCGAGTCCTCGAAGTCCTTTTTGAAGAGACTCTGCGGGAGGAGACTCGGCTTCCCGCCATCGGCATTGGAATGAATCGCGTGCGTTTCGATCTTGAAGGCATGCTCGTATTCGCCTTCCTTGCGAGGAACGATCGACCAGGTCTGCGTGAGCCTGTCGTTTGCCTTGAGTTCGCCGTCGATGAAGTACAGCACATACCCCTCATACTTGACGGGCTTGTGGTCTTTCACCAATCCGATTCGGCTCGACGGCTGCCCCGAGCCAGCCGGCTCTTGCGCCTCGACCCGGCCGGCGACTGCCGCGAAGCCTATCGACGTGACGACCGCGACCAACACGAGCCAGCGAGAAAAGAGCATGGGAGGCCTTTCGTGGAGAGAGGGAACGTTTAACGTTGCGCGGAAACCTGCTGAGAGTTCCTTTCTGGCAATCTCCGGGTTCTCGCACAATCGGTGCTGAACGTCAAATGTTGCGATCCGAGGGAAACAAAAGATTGGTCGGCAGATAAGTCGGCCGATAGCGCTTCGGCGAGCGTCAGCCGAGTGGGGCGATATCTTGTGCCGTCTTCAGGGAGAACTGCGCTCGCTGTCATGGCGAGTTCAGGCAGACCGGGCCCAACACCTACGAGCTCGTGAACTTCCCCCATTAGCTCTTGGACAACGAGGAGCTTCGCACCGACCCGCTCCGGATCACCCGCGCGCTCGAGTTCCTGAAGTGCCTGTAGTCAGCATTGGATCCCGTATCGCCGGCGGATCAGCCGGAGGAACCACGCCTCCGGGAGCACTTTCCGTAGCACCATCAGCAGCGGCGCGGGCGGTGCGACCGGATAGCGGAGCCGCCAGCCGCGGTCGAGCATCGCGCGGATGATCGTCTCGGCCACCGCCTCGGGCCCGCTGCCGCCCTGACCGCCCGCCATCGAGATCGCCTCGCAGCGGGCGACCAGGTCGTCGTAGCCGGCCCCGGCTGGGGCCGTGATCGGCTCCCGGCTGCGGCCGTAAAAATCGGTGCGAATCGCGCCCGGCTCGACCAATCGGATCCGGATGCCGAATGGCCGCAACTCGAACGCCAGCGACTCGCTGAATCCCTCCACGGCCCACTTCGTCGCGTGATAGATGCTGTAGAGCGGAAACGTCACGCGGCCGCCCATCGACGATACCTGCACGAGCGTGCCGCTCCCCTGTCGCCGCATCACCGGGACGACGGCCCGCGTGACCCGCATCAGGCCGAACACGTTGGTCTCGAACTGCCGGCGGATCGTCGCGTCGTCAACGCCCTTGGCTGGCCGCACCCGTCCTAAGCGGCCCGTGCCGGGCCACGTCGAGGACGAACTCCGAGGCTATCTCGAGTGTGAGCTCCTCTGCTTTGGATTCGCACGCGCTCTCTGCACGGGGTGCGGCCAGGGGTTTGTCATCGCGTTCTCGAGCAAGAGACGGGGCGTCTACCCATCCTGCAACGGTCGCCATATGGCCCAG
>JBJOHE010000115.1:0-7208 GCA_046047895.1 Planctomycetota bacterium
CCTCCCGGGACTGGCGGTCGCCATCCACCTCTCCATACCGTATCCGTGACGGCCGCGTCCCGGCTACCCGAGATGGTCTCCGGCTGCCGAGCCGACCCGTTGAGCCGAACTCGGCGGCGACGCCGGGACCTCTCGATGAGCGCCGCCGTCTCCCGCGCCGGCTCGACGTGCCCCGAATCGTTGCCGTTCCGGCGAGCCTTGCGAAACGGCTGGTGGCGAACGGCTTCGGGTGTTTGCGCCGAATCACAAGCTTAGGCGGGCCGTCACGGCGCTCGCGATCGGGAACATCCGCAAGCGGCGCGACGCCGCTGCCGGTGGGCATGCGGGCGTCGGTCACGCCACGGGAGGCTGCTGCGAAGCGAATCAGAAACCCCGGTCGCACGACACCTCCCGGATTGCGTGGGCCAAGCTGATGGCACAACTGGGCGAGGAGTTTCCGCTCGAGTGCCCGAACAGCGGACTGGGGCGGGCTCGTGCAAGCCCACGATGACCGCGGTATCTTTCGGGCGTCGCAAGACGAGCTGCCCGCAATCGACATCCACAGCCTCTGACCGCTGCCGCCAGCCAGGTCACGACAAAGCCGCCGGGCCGCCGGACTCGGAGAGACTCCGCGTCGACGCGAGAAAAACGCCACTTCAGAATGACAGGGGGCCGATCCAGGGAACCGCTTTCCGGCCCAGGGCTACGCCCGGAAGGCGGGAGCACGCGGTTCACGAACCGCTCGTTAGATCGGTAATCGTTCCGGAAGTGCCATTGGCCGGGCGATCGTGAACTCGTCGAGTCTACCGAGCCGGTGACGGTGACGGTCGATGGCAAACGGACCAACCGAGGCCCGATCGTCGCCGACGAACGAGTCCTGCTCGAAGACCTCCGCCTCCGCGGCGACCGGGAGCCGTTTCAGGCCGTGGCCGAAGCGACCAAGGGCGGCGGCTGACGGAGCCGATGCGCGGGCATCCGCCCTTACGGAACGCTGATTTCCTTTCCTCCCCGCAGAACCGTTATCCTCTCATCCGTGGAGCCATCGCTCGCAGGCTCGCTAGATCGCTCGGAGTTCTCAGCGATGCCACGAAACTGTTCGGTGACATCGGCGGTCGTGGCTGGCGTCGCGTCCCGGGCACCGGCCCTGATCTGGAACGGGACGGCCCAGGCACAGGGCTTCAATCTGACCGTCCCTTCCACGTCGGATCTCTACGCTTCGGGACACGCCACCGTCCCCACCAGGGGGTTGGATCACGACGCGACGCCGATAGCCGACGGAACTCGAAAAGGGCCCGTGTCGGAAAGCCGATACGCCCTGATCCGGGTATGTGCCTTGGCCCTGGGGCACACCCAGTGCCATCGGCAGGCCGTGGGCTTGCGCTCGGAGCGTTCGACCATGCCAGCCTCGGCTCCTGGTTGCCGGGCTGATGAGTGACTCGGGAGCCGCGTGCATTCGTCTCCCGGCCGCGTGGACTTGCTGCCGCGGCCGGGCCCGACCCAGGGGGCGGCCTCGTGTCTGGGCAGCACGGAGCGGATGCTCGCGATCCGGCCGTCTCGGCCATGTGGCGACCGGTGCAGGCCGGGCATCCGGCGCCCCGTAGATGATCCGGACCGAGCCTGCCCATTGCCCGCATGCCCACCGTCAGCGGCATGTCTCAAGAGCCGGGCATCGGCCGGGGCGATGCGTGCGGAAGTGCCCTTGGCCGGGCTATCCTTACGACTCAAACGCGGTGCCGCCGAACCGAGAGCTGCCCCGGACCCCACGTGACACGTTCGAATTCCGTACGGCGTCACGACACGAGACAGATGATGGCCGAGAAGCAGCTTTTTCCCCGCACCGTCCGGTATCGCATCCAGCGTTCTCTGCTCGACCTCTTCGGGCGGCTTGATCCGGGATCCCAGCTGCACCGCGAGGTCCTGGAGCGGCAGGCGCTGCAGATCGTGGGCGTCGCTGGTTTCCTCGATCCGACGTTTCGCGAGCCGCTGGACCGCTTCCTCGACTCCGTGCGGCTCGAAGCCCGACTGAACTCCGTCGGCCGGCTCATGGCCGCGTTCTTCATCCGTCGCTGCCTGGTGAATCGCCTGAGTCTCGAGCAGGCCTGGGGCGGGCCGCGGCCAACGTGGCCTTCCAGGAACTGGCCGGCTCGACCGCCGCTGGTCGTGGTCGGACTGCCCCGCACCGGCACCACGCTCCTGCATCGACTACTGGCCGCGGACCCGGCCGGCCGCCCGCTGATGTACTGGGAGGCGTCCTTCCCGGTGCGCGTGCCCCGACGGTCGGGCACGCCCTTCGTGGAAACCACCCGTCGGGCCGGCGGCCGTGTCGGCGGTCAACTGGGTCTATCGCAACGCGCCCTATCTCAAGGGAATCCATGAGATCGATCCCCTCGGGCCGGAGGAGTGCTATCTCCTGCTCGCCAACACGTTCGTCTCCTACAGCTACCCGTTGCAGTGGAACTGTCCCGCGTACCTGGAGTGGCTCGGGACGCGGACGGAGGCGGACTGGATCGAAGTCTATCGGCACTACCTCGCCACGCTCCGTACGCTGGAGTGCGGCCGAGACGATCGGCACTGGGTGCTCAAGTGCCCCCTGCACGCGCCGCGCCTGGGGGTGCTGCGTGCGCTGGTGCCCCGAGCCGTCTACGTGCAGACCTATCGAGACGTCCGCGAGGTCGTCGGGTCGCTGTGCAGCCTGACGGCTGCCCTGATGTCGCTCGGTTCCGACGCGGTGGACCTGAAGGCGATCGGCCGCCGGGCCCTGGACACCCTGGCGGTGCAGGCACAGGCGAGCGTCGAGGCGGCCGCGCGGTATCCCGACGACGTGATCTCGATCCATTACAAGACGCTGACCAGGGATCCCCTGGCGACCGTGCGGGCTCTCTACGAGCGGGCTGGCCTGACCGTGACCGTCGAGGCCGAGACCGCGCTGAACGCCTGGCTCGTCGGCAATCCCCAGGGCCGTCACGGCCGGCACCGCTATTCGCTGGCCGACTTCGGGCTCACCGAACGGGAGGTGCTCGATGCCTTCGGCGACTACATGGACGTGGAGCGCCATCTCGCCCCCGCCTGACGGGCAGGCGGCGAACTCCGCAAGGCTCGCGGCAGGCCGCCGGCCACTCAGCGGCGCCGCACCCGGACGCGCATCGGGCCTGCGGGCCGCATCGTGACGAAGAACTCCGGTCGTGGATCGCACTCCGGGAGCGGCTCCGCGATCCAATCGCGAAAGAAGGACGCGAGCAGCATCGTGCCCTCGAGTTCGAAGGTGGCCTTGCCGATGCAGAAGCGATTCCCGCCTCCGAACGGGAAGTAGGCGAACGACGGCCGCTTCACTCCGGCCTCGCGAGCGAGGCTCGCAGCCGCTGCGTGCGCCTCGCGCTCCCGCTCCCATCGTCCCGGATCGAACCGCAGCGGGTCGGGGAACCATCGCGGGTCGCGATGCGTCACCCACTGGCTCGTCAGGAACACCGTGCCGGCGCTGAACACGTAATCGCCGATCCGATAGTCGGAGATCGCCCGGCGGGAGAGCGTCCAGACCGACGGGTAGAGGCGGATGGTCTCACGGAGCGTGGCGTCGGTCCAGTGGGCGTCGTTCATCCATGCTTCGTGCGCGAACGGATCGTCGGGCAGCGTCGCGCCCTCCGCGGCGAGCCGCGCCTGGAGCGACTCGTCGTGGGCCGCTTCCCAGAGCGCCCAGGCGAGTGCGTTTCTCGTCGTCTCGTAGCCGGCGAGCAGCATGTTGAGGATGTTGTCGGCGAGAAACTCCTGGGCCATCGGCCCGCCGATCTCGGAGCCATCGGCGAGAAGCGAGAGCAGGTCCCGCGGCGGCCCGCTCTGCCCAATGGCTCGCGCGCGGGCGATCGTCGCACCGACCTGCCGCCGCATCTGCTGTTGCAGCCGCACTGCCCGCACCGTCCGCGGAAGGTCCAGCATGAATGCCGTCCACTGGATCGCGGGCGGAAAACCGAGCAGCCAGACACTGCTTCGCGACACGAGCCTGCCGAACTCGCCATGTCCGATGCGGGATGCCGTATCGTCGAAGTCCGGCGGGTACAGCAGCGACGCGGCGACATCGAGCGCGACGTCGCGGGCCACGTGATCGAGGTCGACGACGTCGCCGTTCCGCATACCCGACAGCTGTCGGCGGCAGGCCTGGGCGGCAACCTCCGGCACCCGCCGCGAGAGGACCTTCCGCATCGCGAGCATCAACTTCCCGCGGTTGTCGTCGTGGATCTGCCCTTCCGTGGCCAAGATGCCCCAGGAGGTGAGCCGGCGGAGCATGTCCTGGCCGAAGATCCGAAAGTACTGGGTCTTCGAGGCGATCACCGCCTGAATGTCGTCCGGATGCGAGAGCAGAATCGTCTTGCTGCCGATGAACGGCAGGCGGGCCACGTCGCCGTAGCGATCGCTGACCTCGCGAAGCACCTCGCCGTAGTGGTAGCGGCGGTGGAACAGGTCCCAGTGGGCCGCGAGGCTGCGGGGCCCCGGCACGTTCCGAAAGGATCGCAGTGTCACGGGGTGCCGCCCCCGCCTGCCGCACCGCTGCGGTCGATCTCCACGAACGCATCGAGCCGCATGAGGCGAAACACCTGCTCGAGCGATGGGCAGAGATCGCGAATGACCACCCCCGCGTGCTTGTCGCGACAGCTTCGGGCAAAGGAGACGAGCTGCCCGATGCCGAGGCTGGAGATGTGCTGCACGTTCCGAAAGTCGAGGGTCACGCGTCGCGCCGCCGCGTCATCGACCGCCTTGGCAAGCGTGTCCCAGAGTGCCGTCTCCTCGGGATCGCCAGTGATCCGACGCAGGAGGACCGTGGCCTCCACGTCGTCGGCGGCATGCTGGATCAGGATATCGGCTCGCGACACGACGATCGTCTCCGGGGCGGAACGGATGCTCTCCGACGCGTATGCTAGCGAACGGCCGGCGAGCTCGTGAGGGAACGACGCGGTGCTGATCACTCGACGCCCATGAACGAGGACAATCCGCCTCCGGCCCGGCGGCGGTGAGCGCGTGGCCCGCCGGAGGGATATCCTGCACTTCGAGTTCCTGGAGCGCAGCGTGACCTCGACGCTTTGGCCCGGAGGTTTTGGTGGCGAACCGCTCTGTCCCGCCTGGCGAGAAGCCGGCGAGCGGCCCGTGCCGGGATACGTCGAGGACGAACTCCGCGGCTATCTCGAGTGCGGGCTCCTCTGCTTCGGCTTCGCCCGCGCGGTCTGCATGTCGTGCCGCACGGGATTCGTCGGGGCGGCCCGGCTGAGCCATGGATGGCCCGCCCTGCCTATGGCCGGCCGGCAACCGCCGTGGCCTCTGGCCGTCCTGCAACGGCCGCCACATGGCCCAAGACTGCCGCCCACCTCGCCGATCACGTCATACCGCCGGTGGCGGTGCGGCAGTGGGTGATCTCGGTGCCGAAGTGATTCCGGGGCAGGCTTGCCGACCGCGCCCGAGCCGTCGCGGCGCTCACGAGGATCGTCATCCGGCTCAGAGGAGACGGCCGGCAGGAGCCGGTTCTCTTCGAACCGGAGGTTCGCAAGCGGGAGAAGGCCAGGATGGCATCGCCCGTGTGAAGTCAGATCCTCACCCACTTGGGCGAACCGCTCGAACCGTTGCCGGTGTCGACAGCTTTTTGGGACCGGGCGACGGGAACACACTGCTCCCAAGCCGCTCATCGCCGCGTCGATGGTTGAGGCCGTGCTTGTGACCGCGCGATCACTTTGACAACCGAACGATAGCGTTATATGATGACGTCATCATGCGAACGATCGTGGATCTCACCGATGAGCAAGTGAAGTCGCTCGCGGCCTTCTGTGCAGCGCAGGGTATTTCCCGCGCCGAAGCGGTAAGGCGAGCAGTCGCACGATTGCTCGCGGAGGAGCACCGCCCGAATCGATCCCGAGCGTTCGGCGCCTGGAGCGAGAAAAAACTCGACAGCGCAGCGTCGATCCGCCAACTTCGTGACGAGTGGGAGCGATGAAAGCGGTCATCGACAGCGATGTCCTGATCGACTTCCTCCAAGGTCTCGATGCAGCGGCCGCTGAGATCGATCGCTACGAAGACGCCTGCTATTCGGTCATCTCCTGGATGGAAGTCATGATCGGCGCCGAAACAGACGCCGAGCGATTCGCCGCCGAGACGCTCTTCGATTCCCTACGCCGGATCGAACTTTCCGCGCAGATAGCCACGAGGGCCGTTGACCTCCGCAGGACTCTGCGATTGAAGCTGCCGGATGCAATCGTGCTGGCGACGGCCGACAGAGAAGGCTGCATTCTCGTCACCCGGAACGCCAATGACTTCGATCCAAACGATCCGCGGATTCGTCTTCCCTATCGATCGTAAAATGCGTTCGGTGACGGCGTTTCTTGTCATACACCGAGCCCCGACTGCCCGCCGGCAGATACTCCATGGCCGCGGCGGCCAGCCCTCGCGAGGGAAGACGGAGCATCCCAAGCGCGGCGGCCGCCAGAACGAGCAGCAGCGTGGAGGGTTCGGGCACGGCGGTGATGCCTTTGAGAAACAGGACTCCGCCGGTGACGGGAGGCCCCAGTTCGTTGGGGTATTCCAGCGTGGCGAAATCGGTCCACGCGGAGCCGTCCAAGTAGTAGGAGAGTCCGCTTGCCACGCTGTTGGTGTCGGTATCGAAGTTCAACCCCGACCCCCCGATGGTGATTCCGAGCGCGTTGACGGCGGGATCGAGGGTGAGCGCATCGAGGTAGGTGAGCTGCACGACGATGCTGTCGGCGGCTGTCAGAGTGAGGGATTCGGGGAGTTCGACTTGGAAGTAGCCAATGTCGTCGAGCGTGTAGTTGCCACCGCCGAGGAAGCCGGACGGGCCGTTGTCCCAGGTTTCGTAGATCTCGACATCGACCAGCACATTGGCGAGCTGGGTGAAGAGGCCAAGCGCCCGGAGTTCGCCGGCGGAAGCGGGGGTGAGCACGGCGGCTGCGGTGTGGTGGGCGACGGTGGGCATGCCCGAGGGGATCGGAAGGTTGGTGGTTGGCCCTGCGAAGGTGGCGGCGGAGGTGCTGGGATCGGTCATCGTGTGGTCGTCGTCCCAGCCGATGATGGTGACGACGTGGGTCAGCCAGGCCGGGGCGGTTTGGTCGTTGAAATACTGGGTTGTGTTTCCGGAAGCGCCGACGCCGTATTGGAAATTCCCCTCGCCATTCATGCAGGTGGTGGCGGCGCCGTTGGCGAGGATCGCGTTTTTGACCGCGGCCACCTGCGGATCAGCG
>JBJOHE010000116.1:0-8735 GCA_046047895.1 Planctomycetota bacterium
TTTGCTGAGAGTTCTCAGCCGTTCGGGCTTCTTGGATGTCTCTCCTGCCCTTGGATGCGGCGGCTGAGGATCGCTTCTCATGCCCGCCACGCTCAAGAACGCAGGCCGGTTGCCTCTCGGAGGTCGTCAGTGGTGGTGAAGGAGGAACTCACAGTTTTCCCGTTCACCTATCCCTGACGTTCTCCATTCATGAGGTTTCCGGTCATGGCTTCTTGCACACCAGTTCGTGGTACCCCATCGCTGCGCCGTGTCATGTCGAGTCTTGTGGCGAGCCTGCTGCTCGCATGGGGCGTTCTCGTTTCATCGAGCGAAGCAGCAAATAAAACTCTGCCTGGAGATAACCAGTTCTCAAACTATTTTTGGTTCGACGGTTTTGCATACGATGTGCCTGCGCCTGTCCGGTTTATTCAGGAGTCTGACTGGAATGGGACGGAAATCGAAAGCACGTTTACAACAGCTGACGTTCTCTACCAGCCTGCGTTGGTTCCGAACCTGCAGAGAGCCTTCGAAAGCATTATCTGGGAGAGTGATGTTGCCGATACGGTTCGCGTGAACCAGCTGCTGGGGGTGACGACAAATGGCCTGCATCTTCCCGGCCAATACGCCCCGACTCAGCGAATGGTTGAAACAACGTCATTCACGCTCCGAGACATGGATCTCACATTCGCAAGCGTGGGGATGCGATTGTTCACCGACACGCCCACGCTGTCGCTCGACAACTCGACTCTCCATTTTGATGAAGGGGCAATGCCAGCCACGTTTACGGAAACAACCGCCACCCTCGACATCACGGCAACCGGCAGTGCTGCGAGCACGCTGCGGCAAATGGACGTCAAAGTTCCGGGTGCCGTGAATATCGATGTCGCTGCCGGGAATACGTTGCGGTTCCTCGAGTCCGGTGCGAACAACGGTGTCGCGCAGGGAGTCGATCAGGACACCCGGCTGTGGTTTGAAGGAACTGGCAGCGCCGCAACGGTGGCAGGCACCCTGCAGATCGAGAAGTCCGGCGTGCTGTTCGAGACGACAGAACAGGCCGGAGGTATCACGGTAGAAAACGGTGGCACGCTGCAGCTTCTTGGCGATAACCCTGTGCTGTTTACCAACTACCTCACCGTCAATGATGGTGGCACGCTGGCACTGGGGAACAGCTCGTTCTTGTGGGGTTTCAAGAACACCACGCTTGAGCTCGATCCCGTGGACCGGCTCACCCTCGCCGGGGGAACCGTGAACGTGGCCGCGGGAGGTCAGTTTATGGTGGACGCGATCAATGCCTCGGGATCGAGTGATATTGTCGTGCAGGGGGCGGGGGCGAGCATCCTCTACTCGAAGTTCAACAGCATTGTGATGGCAGACGCGTCGACGTCAGTCACCCTTCGTGGGACCAATACCGCGAATGTGTATGTGGGCACGGAGGGGGTCACCGCGCCATCGCCCCTTTGGCTTTTCAACGGTGGAACGCTCACGATTGCCGAAGGAGCCGCAGGCGAGAGCTTCACACTGAATGTCGGCCAGGAACGGCAAGGGCAGGCTCCCGGGTTGATTTCGTTGGAGCCAAGTGATGCCAATATCGTCGTGGAGGGGGCCAACGCCACGTTGTTCATCGGCGAGAATGCGACGTTCACGAAGCGGCCCGACAGCAACTGCACCATCACGCTGAACAACGGCGGGAAGCTGAAGGTCGGCGGGCTTGGGAAGTTGGTCGGCTCGGGGACGATCTCGGGAGCCGTGGCGGGATCAGCGTTGGTGGAGGTCGAAGCCGGGGGTGAGCTGGGTGTCGACAACGTGCTCGCGTTCAGTTCCGCCCATGATCTGCATGTGCAGACAGATTTCTCAATGGGCGACTCGGCAACGCTGAGCCTGGGGGTGCTTCCCAGTATCACCGCAGCCGACACGCTCACGGTCGACGGTGAGCTGGCACTGGCGAATGCGACTCAGCTAAACCTCTACGTCGAGGCAGCAAATGACGCCACGCTGCCGTTGGGAACGACGCTCCTGCTGATCGACTACTCCGACACGTATGGATACCAGGGAAGGTTTTCCAATCGCCGGGATAACTCGATCTTCACGCTGGGCCTCAACACCTACCAGATCAAGTATTCGGACCCGACCTGGGCGGGTGGCACGAACCCGTCGGTGATGACGCTCACGGTTGTGCCGGAGCCGTCTTCACTGGCGTTGCTGGCCGTCGGAGCGGTCGGGAGCGTCGCCGTGATGCGTCGCCGGCGTCGGAAGGCCTCGTCGCTCGCTGCTGCGGCGTGAGTTCACGGCGTCTCTGGTGTCGCCGCATGTGGCGGGCAGGCTGGCCCGTATTCAATCTCTTCCTATTTGAGTGAACGATCGGAGTATTGCATGAAGGCTCTTCGTTGGATCGCTGGTGTGCTGGCCCTCTCGATTCTGTGCAGTGCGTCGCGGAGTGAGGCGAGCATCGTGGTGGAGTGGTCGAATCAGGGCGGAGGCCTTGTCGGCAGCTGGACTGGATCGTTCGATACGACTGGCTACACCTCCTCCAGCACGAGCACGGCCGCTGATGGCGGCATGGGGGCCAGTCCTTCGGGGCCGTCGGTGTTTGCCTTTACGAGCCATGCCAGCGGCGTGACGCTTGACGTCTACGTGCCGAGTCCGCAGAAGCTCTCCATCGGCGGCGGGATCTTCTCGATCGCCACCCTCAGCGGAGGAACGGTGGCCGGCGACAGCATCGGCTTTCAGACGACCGATGCCGTGACCCCGTTGACGGAAGTCTTTCTGCCGCAGGGCTACACCTCCGGCAGCACCCTCTCCGGATCGGTGACCCTCGCCGGCAGCCTGTTCTCGACGGTCTTTGGCTCGAATCTCGACAGCCCCAAGGTGATGTTCAACGACGGCACCAACACGGTCACCTTCCAGACTGCCGTTCCCGAGCCCTCGACGGTGGCGTTGCTCGCCGGCGGCGTGATCGCTGCGGCGGGAGCGGCCCTGCGGCGGCAGGCCCGCTTTGTCGTGACCTGGCTGACGGTGGCGGTCAGAGGCTGTGGATGTCGATCGCGGGCCGAATGGCGCCGAGCAGGTTGACCGGCCTACGACTTCCAGGAAACGTGAGACGACGGTGCGACTGGATTGCTCGCCGTTTCGCGTCAGACCCTGCCAAGCAAGACCGATCTTGTTCGTGACTTGTCAGCAACAGATTCCTGGAGTTTCTGCAAAGGGCAGGGCGTGTCTCATTTCGGCACAGAGGTCGTGGCGTCGCCTGGTCCCGCGCAGACGACAGAGCGACGCCAGGGGCCTGGTTTTCCGCTCTTTGCGCTCCGACCGCGTTGGCGACGCAGTCAGGACGGCGACCCGAAACGCACCGGGGCATGGGGACGACGGTCGCTGCTCTCGCAAGGTGGAGAGGTTTCAGTCTGTCGACGTGCCTCGGCCAGACATCAGAACTGCCAGACATCAAGGACGATCACGGTAGGGGGATCGTCCTGCACCTCAAAAAGAACTGCGACGGGGGCAACGACGCCGAGGCGAACGCTCTCATAACGGGATTCACCGAAGTCGCGTGGGGCCCTCGCCAGCCAGAAATCGATCTCACGCACGACGCGGATCAGGTGGGCCCGATCTTCAGCTTCAAGGATCAGTGACTGAAGCCGCTCATCTGCTTCGGGCACCCAGAAGACAAAGTGACTCATCGCGACAGGAGGCCGCGAAGAATGTCATCGAGCGTACGGCCCGACCGTACCTTGCGCCGACGCTCCACTTCCTCGTCACTCAGGGGAACTCGCAGGTCTGCAGGAGGCACGCCTGGCCTGCCAATGTCCGGAAGAAAGAAGCCGATGACCCGTCCCTCGAGGTCGCAGATCTCGACCGTCTCCGCGACCTCGTCGAGTTTCCTGCAGACTTCGGAATCGAGCGTGATGCGTGCCATGGGACAACTCCCCTTGATAACAACGCCTGAGTTATACGAGCGTACACTTTGTGCCGTCAAGGCACTGGCCGGCACGGCGGACGGCTGCAGTCAACATCTGCACACTCTCCGCGGGACGTAGCGACACGAGAAGCTTCGTTTCCCGCTCTTTGCACCAAGATCGCGTCGTCACCTCGGGAACGGTCGTGAAAACCGATTGGCCCAGCCTGCCAGTTCGTGCCGAGTTGGGCCACTTTGGAACCGCTTTCTGGGCCGGGAGACGGGAGCAACCCGCTCACGGTCCGACAACGTTGACGCGGCGGCCAAGGAAGCTGCGGTAGTGGAGCTTTATCGGCAGGGGCAGTTATCCCATGGCTCGCTCGCCGAATGCTTGGGTAGTTCACTCATTGAGGGGGGGCAGGTCATGCATCAGGGCCCGTGAGTACTTGATGCGTGCGCTCACTCCCGTGTCGTGGGAACGCTTCCACGATCTTCCGCATCACGCCGAGCAACTCGCGGTCGCCGTCTACCTTCCTGGGACGGTTCCGCTGTGTGCCTCGGTTCTGGCCGAGAACGCGACAGACCCTTCTTTCCGACACCTTCCCGTGCCCCAAGGACCGCCGGACGGATTCCACCGTCCGGCGGCGACGCTCGGGGCACGTCAGTTGACCTCCGGCACGCAAGCGTGTGGGCGGGCTGCCTCCTTGAGGATCAGCATGTCTAACGCCTGGTCCGCAACCAGCTTCTTCAGCCTCGAGTTCTCCTTCTGGAGTTCCTGAAGCTGCTTCGCCATCTTCGGATCCATCCCGCCGTACTTCGTTCGCCAGCGGTAGTACGTCTGCTGGCTGACACCCAGCCGTCGGCAGACGTCCGGCACGTTCATCCCCTTCCCAAGATCCACATCAGCCTGTCGAAGCAGGCCCACGATCTGCTCGGTACTGCGTCGCTTCTTCATCTGAGAACCCTTTCAAGCCCCTATCGGGGCACGAGGATTCTCTCACAAGAACTGGATCAGGATTTGGGGAGGGGGTCACCTTGCCCTCAGGGCAGTGGATCTTCATATGGCCTGGATCAGGATTTCCAAGGCAGGGCAGACCTACTTCGCGTTGAACTTGTAGGCCGTGTTCTTGGGATCGAAGTCGGCGTCGGTGAAGCCATTGTTGATCTTCACGTTCATGTAGGTGTACTCCTCCATGAGCACCGGCTGCCCACCTTCTTCGTGCGGCCAGTCGTAGGCTTCGTAGCGGATCGGGATCAGCAACTCGTCGTCGATGAAGACCCGGGCGAGATGGAAGCGGAAGTTCCGCCGGGGCACGGGATGGACCACCTGCACGCAGGTGCAGACTCGGCCGTTCACTTTGGCGTTCGGATAGAAGTTGACCTCGCACTCGCCGAACTGCTTGTCGTGCTCGGCCACTTCGACGAGCCGCCGCGCGAGGTTCTCCACCCCGATCTCGGTGATCGCATAGCGGTTGCCCTGCATCGCCAGCGAGCCGTTGGGCTTGAGGGACACGGTGCCCACCATCGCCCGCACGCCGCTGCCGGCATGGGCGAGCATGTTGCCATCGTTGCGACCGTCGACATAGATCACCTCCTGCCCCTTCACCGCCTCGGGGGCGAGGAAGTAGAGGTAGACGCTGAAGGGCTCGTGGCGAATCTTGGCGAAGATGTATTCATGCTCGCCGAGCTTGCCGTCGATCCGCTCCCGCTTGACAACGGTGCAGGAGTAGTCCTTGATCGTGGTGCGAAGCTGTTCTAGCCCTCGCTGGGCCAGCTCCAGAGCCGGCTCGAGCGGATGGGCGCCGGCCACGGCAGCGGTGGCGTCTCCCGCACCGACATTTCCCTGGGCGACGTCGCCGTGGGGCATCAGTCCCGGGCCCTGCGGATCCTGGGCTGAAGCGGAACCAGCCGAAAGGCAGGCGAGCGGAACGGCCGCGGCCACAACCAGCCTGAAGACGTCCCACCAGGAGCGGGTCGTGCGAATCGCGAGATGCCGGGGTGCCGAACGGACCATTGATCCCTCCATGGATCCTTGCCTGTCGCCTGTCATGCCGCAGCCCTCCATGGCCACGTAACGCCTGATATCGCCCACGCCCTCCGGCCGCCATGAGGCCGGCAAGGCAGACTCGGCACGACCGTCACATCCGTGCGGCTCGACCGACGTCGGGCGGGAGTCTAGCGATGCGTCCGGCGGGCCCGCCAGGCCACTTGCCGCCGGGCCGGACGGGCGAGAAAGGGCCGATTTCGGCCAGCTCGGGCTTGATCCTTGCCCGGGTTCCGGCCCCTGACCATGCTGCATGGTCGCGGTCCTTCACCCCCTGCGACCCCGCCGATGGCCACTGCCGACCTGATCCCCTCCGCCCCCGGTTTCGAGGTGGCCCGCGTGGAGTCGCTGCCCTTCGGGGAGCACTCCTACATCTGCCGGCGGGCCGGCGGGACCGACTGCGTGGTGGTCGACCCCGGGTTCGAGCCCGAGGCGATCGTCGAGTGGATCGAGTCGCACGAGCTCGTGCCCCGGGCGATCCTCCTGACCCACGGCCACTCCGACCACATCGCCGGCAACGGCTTTCTCAAGGCCCGCTGGCCCGACCTCCCGATCCTCGTGGGTCGCGCCGAGGCGGGCAAGCTGGTCGACCCGGTCGCGAACCTGTCGGCCCCGTTCGGCCTCGCCCTCACCAGCCCCCCGGCCGACCGGCTCCTCGACGACGGGGAGCGATTCGCGGAGGCCGGCCTCGACTTCGAGGTGCGGGCGATCCCCGGCCACTCGTCGGGCCATGTCGTGTTTCTCCTGGAGGGCAGCTCGCCGCCCCTGGTGTTCGGCGGGGACGTGCTGTTCCGCGAAGGGATCGGCCGCACCGACTTCCCCGACGGCGATTTCGCCGCCCTGGCCGCGGGGATCAGAAGCCGGCTCTACACGCTGCCGCCAGAGGCCGTGGTCTACCCCGGCCACGGAGAGCCCACCACGGTCGGCCACGAGCGGCGGCACAATCCCTTCGTCCCGGCCACGGCGGATTGACCATGCCGCCCGCGACGATCGAAGATGCTCGCATGCTCTCGCCCGCCGACATCCGCGAACGCCAGCCCCCGGCAGCGGTTCCCCGCCAGCGGTCGACCTTCTGCCGGGCGGCCGGGCTCGGCCTGGCGGCGCTGGCCCGGCTGCTCGCCGGCGCGAGTGTGCGGTGGATCGCCAGCCAGCCCGACATCTGCCAGCGGGTCTACTTCGCCAATCACACCAGCCACCTCGACGCGCTGGTGATCTGGGCATCCCTGCCGCAGAGCGTCCGCGAGGTCACCCGGCCCGTGGCGGCCAAGGACTACTGGTCGCGGGGAATCGTCCGCCGCTGGCTGGCCCAGGAGGTGTTCGACGCGATCCTGATCGACCGCACCGACATCAAGGTGCACCAGAGCCCCGTCGACCTCATGCTCCGCGAGGCCGGCACGACCCACTCGCTGATCGTGTTTCCCGAGGGGGGGCGGAGCGTCACCGGCGAGATCGGCGAGTTCAAGAGCGGCCTCTACTACCTCGCCAAGAAGCGGCCGGAGCTGGAGCTGATCCCGGTGCACATCGACAACCTCAACCGGGTGCTGCCCCGGGGTGAGTTCCTGCCGGTTCCGCTCCTCTCCTGCATCAGTTTCGGGCCGCCCTTGTGGCTCGAGCGGGGTGAGGCCAAACTCGACTTTTTGGAACGGGCCCGCCGCGCGGTGCTGGCCCTCAAGGAATAGCACCGTCGCCCGGGAACCACTCGCCCGCGCACCGCCGGGCAAGGGCCATGACCGACCACCGCACGATCGCCCTCGTCGCCGGCGTGCTCGCCCTGCTCACGGCCGCGACCGCGGTGGGGCAATTCCTCCGCCGGCATCCCGACCGCGGCCTCGATCCCGCCGCGATCAAGACCTTCAACCGGCGGCTGCGGGGGTGGTGGATCCTGTGCACCGTGCTGGCCGCCGCCTTCTGGTTCGGCACCACGGCGACGGTGGTGCTCTTCGGCCTGGTCTCCTTCTGGGCGCTGCGGGAGTTCATCACGCTCACGCCCACCCGCAAGGGCGACCACCGCGCCCTGTTCTGGGTGTTCTTCGCCTTCACCCCGCTCCACTATGTGCTCGTGGGGCTCAACCGCTACGACGTGTTCAGCGTGTTCCTGCCGGTCTACGCCACGCTGTTCGTGCTCGCCCGCGTCGCTTTCGCCGGCGACTACAAACGGTTCCTGGAACGCACCGCCAAGATCCAGGCGGGGCTCGTCGTCTGCGTCTACTGCCTGTCGTTCGCACCGGCCCTGCTCCAGCTGCCGCTGCCCGGCAGCCACGACAGCCCGGGCGGCAACTTCCGGCTGCTCTTCTTCCTGATTCTGCTCGTCCAGTTCGCCGACTGCATGCAATATGTCTGGAGCCAGATGCTCGGCCAGCGGCTCGTGGCGGCGTCGGTGAGCTCCAACCGCACCTGGGAAGGCCTGCTCGGCAGCGCCACGAGCACCGCGCTGTTGGCCGCGGCACTCTGGTGGGCCGCGCCCCCCTTCCAGCTCTGGCAGGCGACACTCGCCGGCTTCGTCGTGGCCGTGATGGGCTTCGCCGGCGGGATGACGATGTCGGCGATCAAGCGGGACCGGGGCGTGAAGGACTACGGCACGCTCGTGGTCGGCCACGGCGGCGTGCTCGACCGGATCGACTCGATGTGCTTCGCCGCCCCGGTCTTCTACCACATCACCCTGCTCGTCACCGGCATCAGACCCTAGCCGGCGGCGCCGCGGCAGAGCGGGCTCATTGGACATGCGTCCGCCTTCGGGATAGTCTCGCCGCATTCGTCGGGGTTCGAGTACGCCGAGGGCTGGTCATGCGGTTTTGCAAAGTGAGCGATGGGCTGCGGGTTGAG
>JBJOHE010000117.1:0-3247 GCA_046047895.1 Planctomycetota bacterium
CGTGCGGCCGTTCCGCGAACTCGCCGCCTCGACGACGGTGGGGGTGTACTAACGATACGGCCGCAGGGCCAACCAGGGCCCCTGCAGCCTCGGGCGATCGGCGGGCGAGCCATGGTCGCCATCGATCGCCACGTCGGGCTTCCTGCCCGACTGTCATCAAACTGGAGAAACCATCCATGGCCCCTGCAGCCTCGGGCGATCGGAGGGCGAGCCAAGGTCGCCATCGATCGCCACGTCGGGCTTCCTGCCCGACGGTCATCGCCATCCCTGATCCAACTATGCGAGAGACACCATGACGATGCATCTACCTGCCTGGCGGTTTGGCAAACCCTATGAGTCGCTCGAGCGAGAGACGCTCGTCCATTTCCTCACGGGCGCACCTGTCGCCGAGGTCAGCCAGGTGGGCGGGGCCATGCTCGGCCGTGACCTGGCGAAATCCGCCGCGGCCGCCCGCCGGGCGCTGCTCGCGATCGACCCGGAGGAGATCGTCGAGCGGCTCCAGACCGCCGGCAATCTCTATGCCCACGGCACGCTCACCGTCGGTGACGCGGCCCAGTCGCCCGAGGATTTCGTCAAGCAGCAGTCGGCCACCACCGGCCTGCCCGAGAGCCTCTGCCGGGCGAACATGCAGAAGAACATGTTCGTGCTCTCGAACATGGATCGGATCCTCGACGCCCTCTCCCGCGGCCTCGACCCGGCGATCCTCTGGCGGGGCTACGGCGTGGAACACCGAGGGGTGACGGTGAGCTACCAGGCGAATTCGCCGGTGCTCGGCCTCGTGCTCCCGTCGAACTCGCCCGGCGTGCATACGCTCTGGCTGCCGGTGGTGGCCCTCGGCGTGGGCCTGGTGATGAAGCCGGGCAGTCAGGAGCCCTGGACGCCCTACCGGATGGCCGCCGCGATGGTCGAGGCCGGTATTCCGGCCGAGGCGATCGGCCTGTACCCCGGGGCCACCGACGTGGGGGCCGCCGTGCTGGCCGGCTGCGGCCGGAGCATGATCTTTGGCAGCGCCAAGACGGTCGAGCAGTATCGCGGCAATCCTCGGGTGCAGGTCCACGGCCCCGGCTTCTCCAAGATCATCCTCGGTGATGACTGCGTCGATGACTGGCAATCGCACCTCGACACGATGGCCGAGAGCGTGGCGATCAATAGTGGCCGTGGCTGCATCAACGCCTCCGCGATCTATGCCAGTCGGCACACCCGCGAGATCGCCGCGGCCCTCGCCGAGCGGCTCGGCCCGATCGAGGTCAAACCGCCCGATGATCCCGAGGCGAAGCTCGCCGCCTTCACGATTCCCGGCGCCGCCAAGGCGATCTGGGGCCAGATCGAGGGGCTGCTCGCGGCACCCGGGGTCACCCATGCCACGGCCGACTACGGCGATCGGTTCGTCGAGGGCGAGCGGTGTGGCTGGCTCCGGCCGGTCGTGGCCCATTGCCCGAGCCCCGAGCCCGAGATCGCCCGAGCCGAATACATGTTTCCCTTCGTGAGCGTGGTCGAGTGCCCGCAGGAGAAGGTGCTCGACGCGATCGGCCCCACCCTCGTCTGTTCTGCGATCACCGCCGATGACGCCTTCCGGAGGCAGCTGATCGACTGCACGGCGATCGATCGGCTCAACCTCGGCCCCCTGCCGACCACGAAGCTCGACTGGCTCCAGCCTCACGAGGGTAACATCATCGACTTCCTCTACCGGTCAAGGGCCCTGCAACTGGTCGGGGGCGGCGACGAGGGCGAAGCCGGTAACGTTGCCGCGGCCCGCACGGCGGCGAGGTGACCCCGTGGCCTCCCTCGCCACCATGACGCTCGCCGACTTCGAACTGCGACCCGGCCCCCGGCTCGTGGTCGGCCCCGGCCGGCTCGCGGAACTCGGCGGCCTCGTCCGCGAACTCGGTGGCAGCCGGGTGCTGCTCACGAGCGACTCGGGGGTGATCGACGCGGGCCATGTGGCCGCCGCCGAGGAATCGCTGGCCGAGGCGGGGATCGCCTCGCTCGTGTTCGCCGCGTTCGGCGAGAACCCGTCGTCGACCGAGGTGGAAGCGGGCACGGCCGTAGCCCGCGGCTTCGCCCCGGACCTCCTCGTCGGCCTCGGCGGTGGCAGTTCGATGGACATGGCCAAGGGCATCAACTTTCTCCTCTCCTGCGGTGGTCGGATGCAGGATTACAAGGGCCGCGGCACCGCCACCGGCCCGATGCTGCCGTCGATCGGCGTGCCCACCACCGCCGGCACCGGCAGCGAAACCCAGTCGTTCGCCCTGATCACCGACGCAGACACCGGCATGAAGATGGCCTGCGGCGATCCGCGGGCGGCCTTCCGGGTGGCGATCCTCGACGTCAACCTCACGCTTACCCAGCCGCGGTCGCTGGTGGCGATCGGCGGCATCGACGCGGTGGCCCACGCGGTCGAGAGCCATGTGAGCCTGGCGGCCACGCCCGCCTCCCGGGTGTATTCCCGCGAGGCCTGGCGGCTGCTCGCCACCCACCTCCCCACCGTGCTCGGCTCCGACACGAGCATCGAGGCCCGGGCGGCCGTGCAGTGGGCCGCGGCCCTCGCCGGCCTGGCGATCGAACACTCCATGCTCGGCGCGGCCCACGCCCTGGCCAACCCGCTGACGGCCGCCCACGGCCTCACCCACGGCCGGGCCGTCGGCCTGCTGTTGCCCCATGTGGTCCGGTTCAATGCCACGGCCGCCGATGGCCTGTACGCAGACCTGCTCGCAGCGATCGGCGCTCCCACGGCAGCTGCGTCTGCCGGCGAGTCACTCGCCGGCCGCCTCGCCGACCTGCTTGCGGCCGGAAACCTTCCCGCGAGCCTTGCAGCCGCCGGGATCGAGGCTCCCAAGATCGCTCCACTCGCGGCGGCCGCAGCCGAACAGTGGACCGCGCGGTTCAACCCGCGACCGGTCAACGCCGCCGAGCTCGCCGGAATCTACGAGGCGGCCCGATGAGCGGTGGCGGTCGGGCGATCGCGACGGCATGGCTCCTGGCCACGATGCTGGCTCGGGCGGTGGCAGGCGATGCCGAGATCGCGCCGGCCGATGCCTGGCCGATGGCCCGAGGCTCGCTGGCGGGCACGGGCCGTTCGGCCGCGGTCGTAACCCTGCCGCTCCGCGAGGCCTGGCGGCGGGACTTCGAAGGCGATGCCTTCGCAGCGGTGCCGGTGATCGCGGCGGGCACCGTGTTCGTGGGCGACCTCGATGGCCGCTTCCACGCGCTCGACCTCGCCACCGGCGAGACTCGGTGGACCCGCTCG
>JBJOHE010000118.1:0-2558 GCA_046047895.1 Planctomycetota bacterium
GGCCCTCCATCAGTCAGCCCATCGAAGTCCCAGCCGGCGATGACAGTGGCTCGGGCGGCGGGGGGTTGGCTCACCAGTGCTGCAACGAGCAATGTGGCGAAGACGCGAATCGAAAGGGCCATTTTTGAGAAACCTTTCCTGAGGAGGAGGTGAGTTCGGTAACGCTGAAAAGGGCGGTATGCGGTACCCGGGAGCGGTGCCACGACGCCCCTCAGCAGGTGCAAATGGCGTGCCGCAGTTCTGCGGAATGCCGTTTTGCCCGTGAAAACGCGATGCAAGAAAAATGCTTTGCCTGGATTCCGTCGGCTCTGTGCGCAGCCGCCCCGGCTGAGGCCCGTGGGTGGAGCGAATCGCACCAGGTGTGGGCAGGAGCGACCAGGGTGGCTGGAGCGAATCGCTCCAGCGCTGGAGCGATTCGCCCCACCCAACGCCGACCAGACTTTCCCTGGGGCGGCACAAACTTTCCCGAGGCCGACACGGGGCTTATTGGCCGCCGCCGTGGGGACTACTTCGGGAGATAGTTTTGGAAAGCCGTGGGCGTGAGAATCGGCACGACGAATTCTTGCGACAGAGCCAGCAGGTCCTTGTCACCGGTGATGAGGGCGTCGGCTGCGGCGGCGACCGCGAGTGACAGAAACGGACGGTCGAAGGGATCCCGGCACTCCGGGATTCTGGTTCTGCCTGGCACCGTCACGGTTTCGCACCAGGGCAGGTAGTCGCCCAGCAGGTCTTCCCGCTCGTCAGCCGTCAGCCCAAATTTCGGGTAAGACAGCACCCGGAGGAGTTCCGTCGTGGTGTCGCGGCTCGCCAAGGGACGGATGGCTTCAGCGTGCCATGCGTGCCGCAGCCATGCGAGCGATCCGGTGTGAAACAGGAGCGCCGACACCAGCACATTGGTGTCGAGCACGACTCGTGGCGGATTCGTCATCCGGATGGGCGGGGCGTGCGGCCCGTCGGTTTTCTCACGGATCGCACCGCTTCGGCCACATCCCGTTCCGTGATGCCCAGATCGGCCAATTTCGCCCGCACGGCATCGGCCCGGTGAAGCCGCACTGGCGTCAGAACGATGCGTCCGTTGTCTTCGGTGACGTCGAAATACTCGGTTCCCTGGCAGGTCGAGAGCACCGCCTTGGGAAGGGTGAGCTGATTCTTCGACGTGAGTTTCGCGAGCACGGCGGACTTCTCAGTAAGGATGTAAGGAAACGATACGCTCTGAATGGCCGCGGTTTCAACTGTCACCCAATCTCACCGAGCAGACAGGATGGCCCGGCCGCGGAGCGCTCCAGCAGAGAGAACGCCACCCACGCACAGCATGAGTTGCCAAAAAGCGAGCCGGAATTGATCGGGAGCGACAATCTCAGTCGTTCGCCGCCGCGGTGGTGCGGAAAAGAAGCGGTCAGTTTCAGATCGGTCGGCTGGGCCCCGCTACTCCCTTATAGGAGTTCCGTCTGCCCTGTCCCAGGAACGGCTGATCCCGCATTTCCCCCCCTTGCTGGCAGCGGGCGCTGCCGTGGATGGAGATTTCGGTGATCAGTCGGCCAGTCGCTCGACCGCATGCCGGCAACACGCCCCTTGAGAATCGGACTGGTCGGCGACGCCTGCGACCCGCTCACTGGCCGCTGCCTCGATGGCATGGTGGCCTATGCGAGGTTTCACGACGCGATCTCGGTGGTCGATCTCCGCACGGCGGACAAGGGTGACGGGCAGGAGCCAGATGAGCTTCCGGCCTGGCTGGGGGAGGTGGATGGGATTGTGCGAGCCAGCCTCCAGGGGATGCCGGATCAGCCCCTGGCCACCTGGTCACGGCTTCTCAGGGTGCCGACGGTGTCGCTCCACGCGGGGCCGATCGTCGGGGACCTCGGCGATGCCAAAGCGCTCGTCGAGGAATCCCGCCTCGGCGAGGTGCTTGCCCCACTGCCAAAACCGATCGGACTCCTCTCGCTCGACGACCGCATCGCCAAGGGGATCGTGTTCGCTTGCCAGGCGCTCGGACTCGCCGTGCCTGGCGACGTAGCCGTGGTGGGCGTAGGCGATTCGCCCGTCGCCCGGCATGCCGTGCCAGCGATCGGCTGCATGGCCGCCGATTTCGGCGTGTCACGACGGACCTTGGAGCGGCAGTTCCAGCGGCTCGTCGGCCATTCGCCGGCCGAGGAGATCCGTCGCCGCCGGCTCGATCGAGCCAAGGAACTTCTCAACAATCAGTCCGTGCCGATCGCCGATGTTGCCGGCCGGGTCGGATTCACCGCGGCCGCCTTCTCCCGATTCTTCCGCCAGCAGACCGGCAGCACGCCTCGCGAGTATCGCCAGGCGTCGGCCGAGCGGCTCCTCGGCCGAGCAGCTGAATCGCCGGAATCCGACCAGCCGTAAGCCGCTGCGTTTCGGTTCAAAGTGTCAAAGTTTTCGAGCCGGGCCCTGAGAACGCAGCTCGAGGGGCTGAAACTTGTCCGACGATGGCTTCGGGCCTACGACGCGGTGAGGGCCGACATGAAGGTGAAGGCCAGCGGCCGTCTTGGGCAGCGGCGGGCACTTTTTTCCCGGCACCGCGTCCTTTTTTCTCC
>JBJOHE010000119.1:0-2764 GCA_046047895.1 Planctomycetota bacterium
TCGCAGGCTGCGGTATCGTGGGCCGCGGAGAGATAGAGCTTGGTGCCCATCGGATTGAGGAACACACCCCGCTCGAACAGGCCGAGCATCATCCGCCGGCCCGCCGCGGGATCGCCCTGCCAGATTTCGCGGGAGTTTCGCACCGGGCCGGGCCGGAACACGACCTGCGCGAGCGGGCCGTCACCGATCACGCAGGCCTCGCGGCCGGCGTCGGCCAAAACCCGCCTCATGCCGTCTCGAAGATAGGCCCCGGTGGCATGGAGCTCTGCATAGAAGTCGGGCTCCGCCACCGCATCGAGCACGGCCAGCGCCGCGGCCGAGGAGACGGGATTGCCACCGACGGTCGAGGCCGTCCAGACGTAGTCGGCGTCGGCGATCCGCTGCTCTTCGACGAGGGCCATGATCTCGCCTCGGCCGCCGTAGACGCCGAGTGGATAGCCGCCGCCGATCGCCTTGCCGTAGGCGACGAGGTCGGGCACCACGCCATAGCGTTCCTGCGCTCCTCCGAGGGCCAGCCGGAATCCCGTTACCACCTCGTCGAAGATCAGGAGCACGCCGTGCCGCGTGCAGGCCGCCCGAACGGCCTCCAAGAAGCCTGGCTCGGGCGGGAGGCAGCGGTGGAGTGGCTCGCAGATCACGGCGGCGAGTTCGTCGGCATGGGCGGCGATCAGTTCGGCGGCCAGGTCCGGGTCGTTGAAGGCCGCCACCCGCATCGCCTGTTGTTCGCCGAGCGGCATGCTGCCCCCGAGCGGCTCGGGCTCGGGAAACCGACGAAACTCCCGGCCGAACAGGCTCGTGGTGCCGACGTCGTGGGAGCCGTGGTAGGCCCCCTCAAACTTCAAGATCCCGGCGCGGCGGCGGAAGGCCCGGGCCAGTCTCAGGCAGTGCATCGTGGCCTCGGTGCCCGAAGCGCAGAACCGCACCTGATCGCTGGCGGGCGAGAGGTCGACGAGCCGCTCGGCGAGCGCGAGCGACTGTTCATTGACGTGGGCGAAGTTCGAACCGAGCGGTGCCTGGCCGATAACGGCGGCGGTCACCCCGGAATGGCCATGTCCGAGCAGCACCGAGCCCCAGCCCATCGTGAAGTCGAGGAACTCGCGGCCGGTGACGTCCCAGACCCGGCAGCCCTCGCCGCGGCGGAGCACGACACTGAGTTCCTGCGGGAGCCCATACTCGCCGTTTGAACCGGCGGGAAACACCCGCCAGCTCCGGTCGGCCGCATCCCTGCTCTCGAACACAGCCCGCATTTCCATGGCCCCGTCCTCCTGCAGCCACCTCCGCCATCGAGGATCCGAAGAGAATCCCCGCCGCGGCCGCGGCAGTATCAGCGGCATGCCAGGGTGGTCGCAAGCACCCCGCCGGGCCGCTCACAGAACTCTCACGCTATGTTGATACGATGAGGCGGCGCCGGCGGGTGAGCCAGGTCACTGCCTCCACCGAGACCGGCCTTCATGCTCTCAGTGCTGATCATTGTCCCTCCGGAGTATTTCGGCCATGGCTCTCGAGCAGACCGCGATCGATCCCGTTGACGTGATCCTTCAGCTCTTTCGCCAGCGCGGGTCATCGGAATATGGCGGGGAAGCGGTTAATCAGGAGGAACACGCCCTCCAAGCCGCGGCCTCGGCCCAGGCCGAAGGGGCCGACGATTCGCTCGTCGCCGCCGCGCTGCTGCACGACATCGGCCACATGCTCCATGACCTGCCCGACGACGCCCCCGAAGAGGGTATCGACGACCATCACGAAAACTCAGGCGCGCGGTTCGTGGCCGAGCACTTCGGCCCGGAAGTCGCCGAGCCGGTGCGGCTCCACGTCGCGGCCAAGCGATACCTCACAGCCGTCGAGCCCGACTACATGGCGAAGCTCAGCGAGCCCAGCGTGACGAGCCTGATGCTCCAAGGCGGCCCGATGTCGGCCGCTGAGCAGGAGGAGTTCCGTCGGAATCCCCACTGGGAAGCGGCCGTCAGGCTGCGGCGATACGACGAACTCGCGAAAGTGCCGGGGCTGAAAACGCCGTCGGTCGCCGACTTCGTTCCGCTCCTCGGCCGGCTCGTTCGCCGCGATCGGGCCTGAGGAAGTGCCGCTACCCGTGGCAACGCCGAACCGGCCGCGAGGGATCACTCCGGTTCGTCAGCGAGCGCGGCTCGGATCAAGGCCGGCCGATTGGTCGTGATCCCCACCGCGCCGAACTCGCGAAACGCCCGGGCGTCCTCGGGTGCGTCGATCGTCCAGACGTGGAACTCCGGCACGCCGCCAGCTCGAAGCTGCTCGAGAAAACCGCGATCGACCACCTGACGTTCTCCCTTGAGCCCCACGCCGTCGGCTCGGGAGGCTTTGAACGAGGCGACGACCTCGGCGGCCGACGGCTGCCACTCGCCCGTCGCCTTGTCCTGCTTGAAGCCGGTCAGCCAGTGGGCCTTGATCGCCGGCAGGGCCCGCTTGCAGGCGGCGACGGTGTCGGCGTTGAAGGCGATGATCGTGAGGAGAGCGGGATCGCCCTCCCAGCCTTGAAGGCCCGCAACCACCTGCGGCACGATCGCGGGGCCTTCCTTCAGCTCGATGAAAAACCGCTTGCCCGCCGGGACCGCGGCGAGCACCTCGGCGAAGGTCGGCAGCCGCTCACCGGCGAATTGCTCGGCCTTCCAACGGCCGGCGTCGAGGGCTCGGAGCTCGGCGAGGGGCGTCTCGGCGACGACATGCCTGACGCCGGCGACCCGCTCCGTGTCGGCGTCGTGCACGCACACGATCTGGCCGTCGGACGTGAGCC
>JBJOHE010000120.1:0-3048 GCA_046047895.1 Planctomycetota bacterium
GGGGCATGTCGCCGCTGGGCCTTGCGGCGGCGGCGGCGGCGACGGTCATGAGGCGTTCCAGCCTGGCGTCCGGTGGCCATTGCCAACTCCTTCCATCCATCGAATAGTTCAACCGACCCCGAGCCACGATCCGCCCCCCCTCCGCAGACTCGCCCGGCTGCGGAGAAACCGGCGACGAATCGCCGTCCTACCCGCCCTACCCTGCAGAGGTCAAGGAAAAAGCTGCCGAAAGCAGCAGCGCGAAGCGAGGGTCATGTCGGACGGTCACTCACAGCGTTCCCGGAAGGATCCCCGATACACAAGCCTGTGACGCGAGTCGGGACTTCGAATCGAAGCAGATCCCGGCCATGCTGTGGTTATTCGGCCGCGCGAATGAAGACCTCCACCTGCTGCCCCACGAACAAGGGAGGCCGGCCGGTGGGATCGAATCCGTAGATCACCTGGAGCACGCGGGTGTCCACCCGCTCGGTGTTGTCGCCGGTGAGCGACTTTTTCGGCACCACAAACGGCTCGACCCTCACGAAGTCAAGCGGGTAGCGCTCCTGCAGATTGCCCCGCGGCACGGCCACGGCGGGGCGGCCCGAGTGGAATCGGGGGATGTCGTATTCGTCGATGTCGACCCGCACATGGAGTTTTTCAGTGTTGCCCAGCACGACCAGCGGCTGGTTCGGCGGCGTGCCCACGAACTCACCCGGCCGCACGTTTACCTGCAGCACGCGGCCGTCGACGAGCGCCCGCACGACGAGCCGGTCGAGCTCGATCTCGATCTTGGCCAGCTCGGCCTCGGTCCGCGTAAGCTGCGATTTGGCGATGTCGCGATCGTATTGCCAGGACCCGGCCTCGAGCAGGTCGAGGTCGGCCTGGGCCTTGGCCAGCGCGGCCTGGGCTACCGCGAGCGCCTCCTTCTTTTCGATCAGCTCCTGCTCCGTCGTGACCCGGCGTGCGTAGGTCTCCTCCGACCGCCTGAGGGCATCGGCCTCGCGGATCACAACCGCTTCCTTTTCCTTGACGGCCGCCGCCTTCACGGGGATCTCTTCCTGCCGCGGCTCGGCTTCGAGCTTCACAAGCGCACTCCGCGATTCCGCGACCGCCGCCTGCTTCACCGCCAACTCGCCCTTGAGTTCGCGGTCATCGAGCCGAAACAGCGGCGTGCCCGCCGTCACGGCATCGCCCACGTTCACAAGCACATGCGTCACCACCCCCGGCGTAGCCGAGCCCACGGCGATGTTCTGGGTCTGGGCCTCGACGATCCCGGCGGCTGCAATCGAGTCGGCGAAAGGGCTGGTGGCCGGCGCGACCGGCGGGGGCGGATCCTCCGTGACCGGCCGGGTGGACCAGACATACCAGCCCGCAAACCCGAGCAGGGCCAGCGACACCGCCGGCAGCAGCCGCTGCGTGGCGATATCGGCGAGGGCGCGACTGCGGTCGAGCCGGCGGGGCGCGGGAGGTGCGGCGGGGGCGGTGGCCATGTGCACGAATGTACGGGGGGCCGCGGCTGAACTCCAATGCATCCCGGCTCCAGGCGACTCACGAGCCGCGCATCGGTTGGGCCAGGCACCGCGCCCGGAATCCGCGATGCCAGGGTCGCGCCGAGCGCCATCAGCCCCGCTTGACAGATACCTATCCACGCGTACACTCTCCGGAAGGAGGTGCTGACGATGACGCTTGCTGAAACGATCCGCGACGAACTCGCGAAGGTGTTCACCGACCCCCAAGCCGACGTGCTCGCGTCCTGCGTGGTCAAGGCCCACGACACCCTGGCCACCCGTTCGGACATGCACGAACTCCGCGTCGCGATGAGGGAGCTTGCCGATCAGCAGAAGGAGACAAGCGCGGAAGTCCGGAATTTGGCCCGCCAACAGAAGGAAACGAGTGCCGAGGTCCGGGATTTGGCCCGTCAACAGAAGGAGACGAGCGCCGAACTCAAGCAGCTGGCGGGCACGGTTGCAGAGCTGGCCGTGCAGCAGAAGGAGACGAGTGCCGAACTCAAGCAGCTTGTCGGGGTGGTTCGCACGATCGGTATTCGAACCGACACAACGGCTGGATGGGCCCTCGAATGGCTCGTCGGCAAGCACCTTCCCGCGTACGTAGGCCGGCGGATCAGGCGGTGCAGGATCGTTGGGGCGATGGATGTGGTTGAGGCCCTGGACGAGAGCCCGGCTGCTGCTGGGCTCTCCGCCGACGACATCGATGAACTCCGCCGGGCCGACCTGATTGCCACTGGAACCATCGACGGCGGCTCGATCTACCTGGTCGGAGAGGTCTCATGCACCGCCGACAACGACGATATCCTGCGGGCGGCCCGGCGGGCGGCAGTGATGCGAAAGGCAGGCCATCAGGCCCAGGCCTTCGTGGCATGCGATGCGATCGACGCGATTCCTGCCGAGATCGCTCGGCGGGAGCACGTCTGGGTGATTCTCAAGGGTCGAATGCTGGAACCGGCCGCCTGATCGCCCGGCTAGGCTCTGCCTGAAAAGGCTACCGTTGGCCCGAGAGCGAGCTGCTTTGGTCTCTGGCAAGGACGGCGAAGCAGCCATATTCGCGAATATGGCGATGGAGCCGAACGCAGCCAGAGGACAAATGAGCCGCTCGAAGCCAGGTACTGAGTTTTCAGACAGAGCCTAGTCTGGGCTCTTCAGCGGTTCCGAATCGCCCTCGCTCACGAAGACCGGCCTTGGCGGCCTCGTGCACTGCCAGGCTGCCACCAGCGTCCGCGCATGCGTTGGGCGCATCCGGAGGCACGTGCCCTCCAGGAAGAGTTCAGCCAGTCCAAGGCTGTCCGACTCCAGCCCTGGCCGGTTGCGATCCAAGCATCCGTCGCTGACGATGCAGGCTTCGCACGTCCTTGTTCCCTTGGGGCCCACACATGCCGGCCGAACTCTTCCTCGGTATCGCGATCCCGCTGGTCTCGTTGGCAGCAGCCTGGCCGGCGACGGCCGCTGAATCCTGGCCGGTCGTTACCGACCCGGCCGCCAGGATCCGCTGGATCAGCCCGACCATGCTGGCCATCGGCAGCGAGGGCCAGCAGCCGGAGTGGCAGGGCGTCGA
>JBJOHE010000121.1:0-6831 GCA_046047895.1 Planctomycetota bacterium
GGGCTTCGATCTCCTTGAAATGCTGTCGCCCCACGTGCTCCAGGGCCGCGTCGATCCGCTCATGGGCGGCTCGCGGGTGTCGCTCGATCAGGTGGGCCAGGGCAAGCGATCGGCCGTCTTCATGGCCACCGACAGCTACCGGCTCGAAGACGAACAGCGGGCACTGGCAGCCGGCGTGTCCGGCTATCTGGTCCGGCCAGTGACCCTCGACATGATTCGGGGCTCACGGCAGCCGGCTGAGGAAGCCGCCGTCATGGCAAGCCAGGCCTGAGCAAGCACGGCACCCCGTGCGGGGCAGCCTGTGAACCCCAAGGAAGGGGTCATCGACGGGGGGGTGCGAGTGGCTATCGAGTTTCTGCGGCCCCGGTCTGCACTGAGCGGGCTTCCGACGGGCACCCGGATCGCCATCCTGGCCGCCGCCGCCATCGCCTGCGGAATGGTTCATCCTGGTTTGGCCTGGGCCGTATCCCTGCTTGATCCCGCCGTGACCTACACGGCCTTCTACCCTGTGGCCGACGAGGACCTGCCGACCCCGACAGGCGATGCCACCACGAGTGTGGGCGGGCAGACCTTCGACCTCAACGCGTTTCTCGGGGCCGATCGCTATACCGGCTTTTCGACGCCTATCACCGGCCAGAACACGATCTCCACAAATCTCGAAGCCGGTTTCTTCTGGAACGGCCACGAAACGCTCCAGCATGTCGCCACCAACACCACGAACTTCGTGGCCGACGCACAGTCGTGGGGTGGAGCATCGATCGTCGCGAAGTACGACCGCCACGCCACCTGGGCTGCAATGCTGATCGGTGGCAGAGCCACGCTCAGTGGTGATCCAGTGCTGTCGCAGGGCATCGCACCGGGCACCGATCTCCGCTCGGCGGCGATCGCCTCTGCCTGGGTATCACCGGCCTACGCCCTCAGTTTCAACCTCACGGTCGACTCGTTCCTCACGCCCTATGAGCAGACGTTCGGGGTCGCCGATGTGGTCAATTCGAGCTACGGGTTCACCGATTCAGGCGGCACCGACGCCCTGTCCGTGGTGATGGACGCCTACTGCTTCCAGAATCCCCTCACCACCTACGTCGTAAGCGCCGGCAACGCGGGCCCGGCAGCCAACACCGTGGGCTCCCCCGGGTCGGACTACAACGCGATCACCGTCGGAGCGCTCTCTCCCGCCAACACCTACGACGTGGCGGCTGGCTTCAGCAGCCGGGCCCCGCAGGATTTCGGCTACATCGATGAAAGCAACGTGACCGTGACTGTTCCCGGCGTCCGGGCAGCCGTCGATCTTTCGGCCCCAGGTTTCTCGCTGGTGTCGGCCTTCTACGGCGGACAGAACGGAGGCAACAACGCAACCCTGACCGGATCGATCGACCAAGGATCGAACGCGAACGCCTACACGAACGGCATCAGCGGCACGAGTTTTGCTGCGCCGCTCGTGGCCGGCGGGGCCAGCCTCGTCACCAGCGCCGCGAAGACCCTCCCGACCCTCTCCGGCAACGCCGACGCCTCCCAGAGCGTGGTGGTCAAGGCCCTGCTGCTCAACGGGGCCGACAAGACGACCGGCTGGAACAACGGCCAACAGACGGTGACGGTCGGCCCCGACACCTTCATCCGAACCACTCAGTCGCTCGACTGGGCAACCGGCACAGGCCGGATGAATCTCGATACCACCTTCGACCTCCAGGTGAACGGCCAGACCGACGTGCCCGGTACGGCCACCGGCGACCAGGGGGACGTGGTGCGAACCGGCTGGGACTACGGCAACGCCGTCGTGGGCCTCGACAACGACTACGTGATCTCGGATCTCCTTGTCGGCGGCACAACATTTACCGCGACCCTCGCCTGGCTCCGCAACCGCTACTTCGAATATGGCACCCTGCAGTATGCCGATGTCGCCCAGGCCGACCTCAACCTCTCCGTTTGGGCCCTCGACCAGGCCGAAACCTTCACCACCCTGATCGCGAGCTCCGAGAGCCTCTACAACACCGTCGAGCACCTCTCCTTCACCCTGCCGGCCACGGGCCGCTACGGCCTTCGCATCGAGTATCCGCTCAACACCTTTGACAACACGGTCGGGGATGTCTGGGGCGATGTGAACAATCCCCAGGACTACGCCGTCTCCTGGCAGGCCGTCCCCGAGCCCGGTGGCCTCGCGCTGCTGGCCGCCGCCGGCCTGGCGTTCGTTCCCAGAAGGTGGCGGCGCAGGGTGGCCCTGCGGCTCACCAGGTGGTCGTGACGCCCATGCCGCCCAGGTCGCCGATCGGCAGCGGCACCACCTGCACTTCCATGCCGGCGAAGTGGGTCTCCGTGGCGCTCACGGCCCGGGCGCTGGCCCAGGCGAGATACCAGCCGAGGAACACCTGGGACGGGTAGTGGGAGTTTGTGGTCATCCTGGAGAAGCCCACGAAGGTCGAGCAGACATAGAGGGTGCCCTTGAGCAGCGGGCTCTCCACCATGTCGGCCGCGGCCAGGAACGGGATCGCGCCCACGAAGGCATGGCCGCTGACACCGTTGTTGTCGTTCCAAAAGTGCCACTTGCTGCCGACCTCTTCCGATGGCCGCGAAGCGCCGGTGGCCATCTGCAGCACGTAGACGGGTGGTGCGCCCACCGCGAATATCCGGAGCGACCGCGAGCCCCACTCGCCCAGCACGTCGCCGAAGGGATGCCCCTCGAACACGAGCCCGGTCGCGGCCGCCGTGCCGAAGATCGCCAGGGCATAGCGGCCTTCGCCGATGTCCTTGCAGCCCTCGAAGAAGGTGCCCATGCTCGTCGGCTCGACGCCCCGCTGCCAGGCGGCCTGCATCGTGTCGTCGAAGCCGGTGTTGGCCATCAGGGCCCCGGCCCCGAAGGCAGCCGTGACGCAGACGAGGTTGTCGCAGTCGTAGAAGTTGCGGTAGTCCTCCCAGACCTTGTGGCCGGCCCGGGAGAGCCGCGGGAAGCGACTGTTCGACCACGGGAGTTCGGCCGCCCGGCGGACATACATCTCCTCCTGCCCGAGCGGCGGCAGCGAGTAGATCGGATCCGAAGTCGGAGCGAGCCGGGCCGCCAACTGCACCGTGAAACTGTCGGGATCGGGCCGCGGCCGCCAGGTACCCGCAAGCTCCACGCCGGAGTCACCGGTCGTTTGGCCGGCCAGCGACTCCGACTGCACGACGGCGTCGATCCAGGCGCCGCCCACCGCCGGCACGAGCCGCACGACGACCCGCTGACGGGCCGGCGGCCAGGCCTGGCCGGAGGCGGCTGCGGCCGCGGAGCCGGGCGGCTCCACCCAGGCCGACTCGATCACGCCCTCGCGGGGCGGCACTGCCGTGAAATCAGGCTCGACCGTGCGGACGACGGGCCACTCGGCCGCCACGGTTGCGACCGTCTGGAGCCAGAGTTTGCGACCGTCGGCGGCAGGCAGAAACATGCCCTCCGGCACGCCCTCGGGCTTTGTGCGGGCAGCCTCGTCGTCGGATCCGGCGAAGATCGCCTTTGTCTCGGGCACCCGCCAGGGACTCGGCTCCTCCGCCACAGCCCGCGGTGGCGGCTGGGCGATCACCATTGCCAGCCAGACGACCGCCGCCGCCCTGCGACACGGTGCCGCGGGTCGCCGGGGAACGACGAACTGGAGGGGGCTCGGAGACATGACCGGGGCGGGACTGTCGCACTCCCCTGCCCCAGTCGCAACCCGGATTTACCCGGCACCGGCTGTGAAAAGTGGGTCAGGCTGTCGGGCCGGCCTTCTTCTTCGTCGCGTCCGAGCCGGTTGCCGAAAGCCCCCACTCGTCCACGGCCAGGGCCGCGAAGGCCCGCGAGAGGGTGGCGGCGGAAGGCTGGGAAAGGGTCGTTGACGAGAGGCCCTCGGTCGGTGCGGCGAGCGCGGCGAAGCTGGATGACGACGAGGCCGCTCCCGTGACGCTGCCGGCATTGAAGGCCCCGCCCGACGTGATCCCCACCAGGTCGAAGGCGTTGACCCGGCCGTCGTAGGTGACGTCGCCGTCCGACCAGGTGGCCGTGGCGGAGGAGCCGTAGCGGCCGCCGGTGTTCACCCCGACCAGGTCGAACACGTTCACCGTGCCATCGAGGTTCGTGTCGCCGACGGCGGTGAACATCACCACCGCCGAGCTATCTGGGTTCACCCGGTAGCCGACCGCGCGGCTCGCCGGGCTCGCCGCAGCCGCCGCCGAGCGGATCCCGTCCGTGCCGCTCCAGCCGCCGGTTCCGCGGCCGGCGAGGATCCACTGCCGCAGGCCGGCCTCGGTGGCACCGGTGGCAATCGTGATTCGCCCCGAGCCGAGGTCGAGCACCGCCCCGGTCGCGAGCATGAGGTCGGCGAGCGGCACCGTGCCGAAGCCGACGTCGAGCGTCACGGTCGCTCCCGCCATCACCTCCAGGCCACCGCTGCCGAGGGCCGCGAGGTTCCGGATCACGAGTTCTCCCGCCTCCACGAGGGTGCCGCCCGTGTGGGAGTTGGCCGCGGTCAGGATCAGCCGGCCGGCCCCCTTCTTCACGATTCGCTCGTCGCCCGAGCGGATCGTGGTATCGATCAGTTCACCAGCCAGCGGCACGGTGATGTCGATGATCGTCACCGGCGGCACGGCCGTGACCGAGGCGATGTTCGCGATGCCCGACACATTGGGCGTCTGGCCGGCGTCAACCGCGGCGATGATTCCCGGGGTGGCCCGGCGGTAGGTGAGCGAGTTGGTCCCACCGCCACCGTCGAGCGAGCCGGGGAACACGACCGTCGGGCCGGTCATCACAAACTCGTCGTCGGCCAGGCCGCCGATCACCGCCTCGATGCCGTCGGCCGCATGGACCGCCGTCGAACTGCCGTCGGTCACGGTCACGCTCCCCAGCCGGATCTCGAGCGGCACGGTCACGAGGGCGAAGTCCATCGTGTCGCTGCCCTCGCCCGGGTTCTCGATGATCGTGTCGTTGCCAAAGAGATCCATGAAGGAATAGGTGTCGTTGCCGAAGCCGCCGGCCAGGATGTCGGCCCCGCGTCCGCCCCGGAGGATGTCGTTGCCAAAGCCACCGGCGAGCGAGTCGTCACCGGCCTGGCCCTCGAGGAGGTCGCTCTGGAACGAGCCTGTCAGCGTGTCGTCGCCGTCGCCCCCTTCGAACCAGACGGGCATCCCGCCCCCGATCAGGCTGTCGGCGGCCCCTCCACCGATCACATGCTGGAGGTTTCGCACGCTGCCGGTGCCGGTGGCCGTGCCGAGGAAGTTGGCATCGACCTGGCCGGTGTAGTCAACCGTCACGGGCGTCGTCCAGGCCCCGTAGTCGAGTGTGTTCATCTCGGCGAAGGAGAGCCCCTGGATCGCCCCGCCGTCGAGCAGGCCGCCGAAGGCCGTGCCGTCAGCGAGCACAAATCGGTCGGCATGCGAGCCGCCCCGGACCGTTTCGATGCCGCCGGCCGCGGCCGCTGTGATGGTCGCGGCCCCGTAGGTGGCGACGATCCCGGCTCCAACGTCGAACCGGACTGCCTGATCGATCGACGTGAAGTCAAGCGTGTCGCTGCCGCCGAGGAGCCCGACCGCCTCGGTCACCGTGTCGGTCGGCTCATACCCAGAGAACCATCGGTAGGTGTCGTGGCCGGTGCCGCCGGCCAGGCTGTTGGCCCCACCGTGACCGGTGAGCGAGTCGGCCCCGCTGCCGCCGGTGAGCGAGTCGTCGCCGTCGCCACCGAGGAGCGAATCGTCGCCGCCGCGGCCGTCAAGCGTGTCGTTGCCGTCACCGCCGTCGAGGGTGTTCGGCCCGTCGTCTCCCCGGAGCGTGTCGCCGGCGGCGCCGCCGGTCACCCGCTCGAAGCCGGACACGCCGCCGGTGCCGGTGGCCGTGCCGGCGGCCATATCCACGTTCACCGGCGTGCTCCAGACGCCGCCAGGAATCTCGTAGTAGCTCGATGTCTCGGCGTAGAGCAGGTGGTCTTCGCCGCCGCCGGCATCGATCTCGGCCACGGTCGAGAGGCCGTCGCGGAGATACACGAGGTCGCCGCCGCTGCCGAGCAGCACCCGTTCGATCGCGGCGGTGTCGAATTCCACGCTTCCCACGGGCGGGTAGCCGGAGATTCGCACGCGGGTCGCCGAACCGTCGCCGACGACCATTGTCAGGCCGCCGGTGACCGCGGTCATGTCGAGCGTGTCATGGTCTGCGGCCGCCCCGTCGAGGATCCGGTCGTCCGGCCGGCTGGCATCGGGCTCGTAGATGAAGGTGTCGTCGTCGGCCCCGCCGGTGAGCTGATTCGAGCCTCCCCCGCCCCGGATCGCGTCGTCGCCAGCCCCGCCATCAATCGTGTCGTTGTCATCCCCGCCGCGGAGGTCGTCGGGGCCGGCATTTCCCTGGATCGTGTCGCCGCCGGCCCCCCCCTCGATCAGATCGATCCCGCTACCGCCAATGAGCAGGTCGGCGGCAGCCTTGCCGCGGATCGCCGTGGTGCCGGAGAAGCCGGCGGCGTCGATCGTGTTGGCACGTTCGCCACCGGTGAGCAGGCCGATCTCGATCGACGCGAGCGGATGGTCGCCGACCACCCCCGCCAGTCGCACGAAGCCGTCGGTCAGCGTCGTGTCGGTGTCAGCCACCACCAGGATCGTGTCGCTGCCACTTCCGCCGTCATAAAGATCCTCGCTCCCACCCGAGGGATCTGCTCCGTAGGCACCGCCGGCGGCCGTGTCGATCACCACTAGCACATCGTCGCCGTCGTCGCCGAAGACCTTGTCGGTGCCGCCGCCGCGGCCGCCGTCGCCGAACAACGCGTCGGAACCTCCCGCCCCGCTGAGCGTGTCGTTGCCGGCCCCGCCGAAGATCGTGTCCCCCGCCTCGCCGCCGACGAGCTCGTCGTTGTC
>JBJOHE010000122.1:0-3405 GCA_046047895.1 Planctomycetota bacterium
ACGACGAGCGGCACGTCCACTCGCGAGCCGCCGACCGGCAGGAACCGGGCGTAGAACGGCGTCGCGGCGAAGCCGGCGGTGGTGCCCGAGCCGCTGCGCAGCACGGCCGCCGGTTTGCCAACGGTGTCGGCCAGCGAGTTGTTCAGAGGCAGGCTGATGATCACGCCGTCGCCCTGCGGAGCCTCGACGAGCATCGATGCCTGAATCTCCTCCTGGCTGCGAGACTCATTCCAGACAGCCACGCTGCGCACGGCACCGCTCAGAACGCCCGACCCAGGGCTACCGTCCCCGACGATCGAGCGGCCGATCGTGTTGCTCGCCCGCTCGATGAACGGGGTGGGTTCGGACGAGAGCGTTTGCTGCGCGACACGTTCGCCGTTGACATACAGGCTCGCCACGCTGTCGCGATCGATGCTGTAGGCCAGGTGGTTCCATTCGCCGAGGGGCAGTGGGGCCGCCGCGACCAGGTCGGCCAGCACGGCTCCGCTGGCGCTGCGAATCTCCAGCCGGGGTTTGCCGGTGAGCCCCGCAAACCCCAGCGTGATTCGATCCCGGCCGTCTGCGGCTGAGAACTCGATCACGCCGGGCGACACCGTCTCGGCATCCCGCCGCACCCAGGCCTGGGCGCTGAGGGTGCCCGCACCGCTCACGGTCCGGCCGAGGGTGAGATCCGCGTAGGCCGGGCCGCCGGCACCGATCGCGGAGTTGGAAAACACCAGCGGCCGGTAGGTGGCGTCGGGCTCGTGCCGCACGTCTGCCCCGTCTCCCTCGAGGGTGAAGCCGTCGCGGGCCTCCAGGGCGTAGAGCAGCTCCACCGGGCCTCCGGCAGCCGGCGACCCGAGGCTCAGGCTGAACCCGAACTGGCTGGCGAGGCCTTCGACGCCCGCTCCGGCATGCACCGCCGCGGTCGGCTGGGCGGCCAGCATCGCTCCTCCCTCCCAGAGGGAAAGCTCGAGTTCCGATGCCCAGTTTGAGGGCACGATCCGCTGCTGGGTGACCAGGCCGGCATACTCGGGATCTCCGCTCGCGGAGGCGATGGAGACCGTCGTGAGCTGATCGGTACGGAGGCCGGTGAGCGTGACCCGCTGCGGCTGGGTCCAGTTGCTGCTCGTGAACCTCAACTGCTGTGAGGAGAGGCTGCCGCTGGTCGTGGCGAGCGACACGACCACGTCGGCCCGGGGCTGGCTCGTGACATGCACATCGAAGCTCGCCACCTGCTGGCCGCCTGTCAGCTGGGCGCGGACGGTGCCCAGGCCGGTGCGGTCGGCCGGGGTGGCAATCACGGCGGCGGCGTAGGCGACGCTGTCGGTGATCGTGAGGGTCGCCTGGCGCGCCGCCGGATCGACAGCGTATCGCTGGAAGCGGAAGTTCTGGTCGTCGGTCTCGACGTTGGGGATCAGCTGGAGCGTGACGGTCTCGTCGATATCGAGAATCGCATCGGCCAAAGCGGCGATGAAAATCCGCGTCTCGGTGGCACCAGGCGGCACGACGACCAGATCCTCGGCCTTGAAGCTCGTGGTGCTGAGGGTCGCCTGGGGCGCGGTGTAGTCGGCATTGCGGGTGGCGCTGCCCCCAATGATGGCGTACCGCACCCGCAGGCCGCCGGCCGGAGCGGCACGGCCGTTGGTGCTGACGGTGAACCAGCCCAGGTCGGCCTCTCCATCGCCGGTCTCCTGCGGATTTCGGCCCGCCGCCACCGAGAGCACGAACGGGCTGTCGGCGATCGTGAGTGTCTGGCTCGCGTTGCTCACGCCGTAGCCGGTGTTCGTGCCAAGGGTCAGCGTGATCGATTCGGCCGACTCGGCGTAGCTGTCGGTGAGCACCTGAACGTCGAACGACTGCACGTTTTGGAGGCTGGTGGCGGGCCTGTTCGGCTGCCAGCCAAGGGTGCCGTAGACGCCGTTCACGCCGATCTGGCCGGCCGTAAGCTGGGAGCCGCCGCTCACGATGGCGTAGTCGTCACCCACCCGGGTGCTGTTGGTCCGCCGCTGGGCGAGGCCCGCGTCGACGGTCGAGTTGGCGGTCTCCGACGTGCTTGTCAGCCGCACGTTCAAGAGTCTCGCGGTCGGCTTGTTGGCGAACAGCTGGAAGCCGAGGGCGGTCGTGTCGTTCGAGGGCGACTCGGTTCGGTCCACACCGCGGGCGAGCGACTCCGAGAGGAACATCACGCTGCCGGGGATCGGCTGGTTGGTGATCGTGCCGCCCGCGCCGTCAGGCCGATCCCAGTTCAGGTGGGCGTAGTTGGGGCCGTTGTATTCAAAATAGTCGTACCGCAGCCACACGACGTCGCCCTTCTGGAGGCTGATGGGAGACGTGATGCCCCCTCGGCCTCCACCACCCTGCCAATCCGAGATGGTGGCGAGCACATCGCCACTGCCGTTGTTCCGCCGGACGGTCAGGAGGCTGCCGTCGTCGCTCCACGACCGGAAGCGATAGCTGCCGGTTTCGGGGATGCGGACGTAGGTCTCCCAGCGCATGGCAAAAGCGTCGCCAAAGCCCTGCCCGCTGAACGACTCCCACGTCTCCTCAATGCCATTGGTGTCGAAGATGAGCGTGTCGGCGTTGGTGTTGAAGTCGGTGTTGTTCGCCGGGAGGGTCCCGCCCGTCCACGGGACGCGGACGAACTGGTAGGCCCCTTGCCCAAGGCTCAGCAGCGGCTCGTCGTCGAACAGCCAGACCTCGCTCGTCGAGTTGCCACTGCCGCCGAAGATGCTCTGGCTGGCGTCGCGGATGCCGTAGATGTGCTCGGCTCCGTCGGCCCCGAGCGTCGCGGTGATCGACCGCGGGGCCCGCCAGGTGTCGTTGTTTCTGGGGGTAAAGGTGAGCACCACCGACTGGGTGTTGCGGACGTAGATCCGGCCGTCGCGGTAGAAGCTGTTACCGCCGGTGACGGACAGGTCGTAGTCGACGCCCGCGACGGCGGTGCCGCCGAGCGTGAGCGGAATGTCGATCAGCGGCGTGGAGTTGCGGATGTCGACATAGTCCCAGGGGACGTGCCGATCGAAGCTGATCGTCATCGTGGCGGGCTGACCATTCTCCGTGCCGTTGCGGGTGCCGCTGCTCAAGGGGGCATCGAAGCCGGCGTTGAACTCGACGCCGGGCCTCCCCCACTCAGTGACGTAGTCGGACTCCTTCGAGTCGAGATCGTTCCATGTTCCGTCGGTGTAGATCGCGACGAAGTCTTCTTCTCTGTGGTTATTGGGCTGCCCAGACTGCCAGTTCGAGTAGCCGAAATCTGTCCCATCCAGCCGGAAGACCACTTGGTCGTCAGGCATGCCGTCGCCCGTGAACCATTGCCAGCGTCCCTCCCTGGTGCCCATGTCGGGCACGTCCGACCCAGCCAGAAAACTTCGCTTCCGCAGCCCTCGTCCGCCCCAGTTGGCTTGGGTGCTATCGCTCCGGCCG
>JBJOHE010000123.1:0-6232 GCA_046047895.1 Planctomycetota bacterium
TCTGTTTCTCCCGCGAGCGGAGGCCGAACTCCAGCGGAGCGACTGGCAAGGCGGCATCGATCTCGAGGCGCTCGCGGGGGCGGAAGATCGTGCCTACGGCTGGCACCAGTGGTTTCGCCGGCAGGCACCAGACGGGATCGATCCGGCCTGCATCGCTCTCTGCCCGGCGGCGCTTGGCACCGGCCACGGCCTGGCCAAGCTTCCCTACATCCGCGATACCCGTCGGGCGATCGGCCTCGACGGCTTCGTGCTGCGGTTTGCCGACCTCACCGGGTCAGCCGGCGCCAAGACCGGGACGGTCTTCCCCGACCGGATCGCCCTGGGCGCCTACCCGGCCGACGTCCATCCGATCTCCGGCTGCACGATGCCGGCCTACGTGGTCGCCGCCCACGACACGCTCCCGTTCTGTATTCCGTTCCGAGCCCTCACCCACCGCGAGTTGGGCAACCTCCTCGTCGCTGGAAAGACCATGGCTCAATCCTTCCTCGCCAACTCCGCCACGCGGCTGCATCCGATCGAATGGTCCACTGGCACCGCGGCGGGCGTGGCGGCAGCCCACATGGCGGCCACGGGCCGCGACAGCCGCGAGGCATTGGCGGCGATCGAAGAACTGCAGTCGCTCGTGAGGGCGAAGACGCCGATCGACTGGACGTTACCCGCAAGCGGGCAGTGAGTGCGGAGCCGGTGCGTCTCGCGACAACCGAATCCTTGACCCCTGCCTGCCGGTGTTGGGAGTATCCGATGAGCCGGCGACGTAGCATCCACCCGCCGCTCTGCCTGAGTCTCTGAAGGTGCCATGCACGAACGCCGTTCACACTTCGCGACAGTCGGGATGCCCGGGCTCCTCGTCTTGGCGACCGCGCTGTGGAACACCGCCTCAGCCGCCGCCCCCGAACTCCGCGGCACCTGGCTGACGACCACCTCCTCCGACGACCTCTCCTCAAGCACGATCGCCACCAGCATGGCCTCGCTGCGGCAGGTGGGGCTCAACACCGTCTATGTGGAGGCCTGGAAGAACGGCTACACGAACTTCAACTCGCCCACGCTCGCCAGTTTCATCGGCGGTTCGTCGCTCAACCCCTCCCTCCGCGGCCGGATCCTGCTCGACGAGTCGCGGACGGCCGCCGCCAACGCCGGGCTCGTGCACGGGGCCTGGTTTGAGTACGGCCTGATGGCGGAATACATCGGGGCCGGCGGCTTCCCCTCGAATCCGCTCGCGATCAAGGCCCAGAACAACGGCTGGCTGCTTCAGGATCAGGCTGGCGAATACGCCAATTCCAGCAACGGCTTCGCCTGGATGAACCCGCTTGTCCCCGAGGTGCGGAACCTGATCAAGGGGATCGTGGTCGACGCCGTGCAGCAGTTCGACCTGCAGATCGTGCAGTTCGACGACCACATGAGCTGGCCGGTGCAGTTTGGCTACGACCCGATCACCCGCAGCGCCTATAAGGCCGAGACGGGCCGCGACCTGCCGAGCAGCCCGACCAACTCGCGGTTCGTCGCCTGGCGGCAGGAGAAGATGGCGGAGTTCATGACCGAACTCGTCGGGGCGGTGCGGGCGGCGAAGCCCGACGTGATTGTGTCGCTCTCTCCCTCCATCGCGAGCTTCAGCGCCTCCAACTACTGCACCGACTGGTCTGACTACGCGGCGGCCGGCCTGTTCGACGAGATCGTGCCGCAGGTCTATCGCTCCACCTACGGCTCGTTTGCCAGCGAGTGGCCAAATCAGATTGCGGCGGCGGGGGGCGTTGATGACCTAGCCGCCGGGCTGCGGCTGCTCGGCTCGGGGGCGGCCACGCCCTGGACCGACCTCGAACAGATGATCGACGACGCCCGGGCTGACGGAGCCCTCGGCCACTCGATCTGGTACAGCGAGGGCGTCTCGAACGCGGGGACCAGCAATGCCGCCAACTACAGCGCCCAGCTGCGTGCCTACTACGACGTGGCCGGCATGGGCCCGGCCGCCAATCCCCACTTCACATCTGTCCGGTGGGCGGGAGGCGACGGGGCAGGGGGGAGCGGCTTGTGGAGCACCCTGGCCGCCACGTGGACAGACCGCTCGACAACCTGGGTGCGGGATGCGAAGGGCATCTTCGACCGCACCGGCGGCACGGTCACGGTCGCAGGCACGGTCCTCGCCGGCGGCGGGCTCGAGTTTGCGACCGACGGCTATGAGGTGGGCGGCGGCACGCTTCACCTCTCGGGCTTCGAACAGACGGACAACACGGTGACGGTGGCTGCCGATGCGCGGGCCACGATTTCGGCACGCCTGATGGGGCTGGCCGGGCTGCGGAAGGCCGGCGGTGGCAGGCTCGACCTGTCGGGGCTCAACACGAGCCTCATCGGCGGGATCGACGTGGCCGAGGGTACGCTCCGCATCGCCGGGCCGCTCGCGGCCGCGGGCGGCCCGCTGACGATTCAGGCCGGGGCCCGGGCCGTGTTGGCCGACGGGCTTGAGGCGCAGACGCCGGCGTTGGTGCTCGCGGGCGGTCTGCTTGACCTCGGCACTGGCCGGCTCACGGTCTCGGCCGGGGGCATTTCCGCGGCCGACCTCCGGGCAGCGATCGTCGCCGGCCGGCAGGGCGGCGGGTGGAACGGCTCGAGCGGGATCGTCTCCTCGGCGGCCGCCGACGCGGCCGGGTCCCGTGTCGTGGGTTACGCCCTGGATTCGGCCGGCGTCGCCACCGTGGCCTTTGCGGCACCGGGCGACGTCGACCTCGACGGAGTGGTCGACGTGTTCGATCTCGTCGACGTCAACGCCGCGGGACAATATGGCACCGGCCAGGCGGCGGTCTGGAGCCAGGGTGACTTCAATTATGACGCTGTCACGAACGTGTTCGATCTCGTGGCCGTGTCGGGGGCCGACGTCTTCAACCGTGGCAGCTATTTGCCGGCTGCCATGACGCCCGCGGCCGTTCCCGAGCCCGGCTCGTTCGGCCTACTCGGGGCTGCGGCAGGGATTCTCCTGATCCGCCGCCGGTCCGCGTGACCCGGCTCGGTGACGGCAAAAGTCGCATCGCGGGCGAGGATACGCCCCGATGCTCCTCGACTTTCGCCGATCACCGAGCCTGACGATGCGTGGGGCGGAGACACCCGGCTCGGTGACGGCAAAAGTCGCGTCGCGGGCGAGGATACGCCCCTATGCTCCTCGACTTTCGCCGATCACCGAGCCTGACGATGCGTGGGGCGTGGCTCAGGCCGGCGTGGCTTCCCACTCGCCGCACCAGTCGTCGGCGGCGGTGTGGGGCCAGAGGCCCACATGGAGGAGTTTGTCTTCGTCGATCTGCGGCAGCGTGGGGGGCATCCGGCGACACTCGCCCCAGTCCACGTCGCGGCCGGCCGGGCCGCCCCGCCGCCAGAAGCGGCAGTCGGCACAGGTCTGGGAATCGTTGCTGGATATCGGCGCGACCATAGAGGGAAGTGTATCGCGGGGAAGTGTATCGCGGTCAGCGACGGTCGCGAGCCGCGCTCGGGGGGGCGACGAGAGGACCCGTGGCCGCAGGCTTGCAGCCTGCGGAGTCCGGTGGTTCCCGCGGCAGTTCCCTGGCTTTGGGGCAGGTCGCATTTGGGCAGGCTGCAAGCCTGCCCCCTCTGGCCAACTGGTGCCGAGGAGTGACGCCTGCGAAAGTCCGTTACCGAGCGGCCTCGATGCGGACGTTCTCAAGGCGGAGTTCGCCGCCGCGGATGTCGGGCGGGGCCGTGGCCCCGCGGAAGACGCAGTTGCGGACCTCGATACCGGCGACCGTCGAGGCAGGGATCGTGCGGATGCTGAATACCTTGCCGCTCTGCTCGCTCGTGACCCGTTCGATCGTCACGTTGCGAAGCACCGGATGGTGGGGGCCTTTCGCCCCCTCCTCGTAGTCAAACTCCACACCGAGCACCTCGCCGCCGACCTGGCCGATCTCGACGTCGCGGATGTTGATGTTTTCGAGCACACCGCCGCGGACGGCGTTGGACTTGAAGCGGAAGGCCCGGTCGAGCTCGGGACTGTCCATCCGGCAGTTCGACACGAACACGTTGCGGACCCCGCCGGCGATTTCGCTGCCGAGCGTCACGCCGCCATGGCCGTCCTTGAAGCTGCAATTGCGGACCACGATGTTTTCCGACGGGATGCCGATTCGCCGGCCGTCGTCGTTGCGGCCGCTCTTGATGGCGATGCAGTCGTCACCCGTCTCGAAAAGGCAGTCTTCGATCAGCACGTCGCGGCAGCATTCGGGGTTGCAGCCGTCATTGTTCGGGCCGAGCGTGCGGGCGGTGACGCCGCGAACGGTGACATTCGTGCATCGCACGGGATGCACCTCCCACATCGGTGAGCGAACGAGCGTGATTCCCTCGATCAGCACGTTGGTGCAGCGGTAGGGCTGGATGAAGTTGGGCCGCAGGAAGTGGCCCTCGCCGAAGATCCGCTCCGCCGGGGGCGTGCCTGCCGCCACCATCGCCACGAGCGCGTCGCGGTCGGCTTTCTGCTTCACCGGCCGCTTGGCGGCCCGGTCGTCGCGGCTCACCCACGCCCACCAGGTGTCCCAGGTGGCGGAGCCGTCGAGGGTGCCGCCGCCTGTGATCGCGATGTCAGTCGCGTCGGCCGCGTAGATGAGCGGGGAGAAGTTGCGGCACTCCATCCCTTCCCAGTGGGTCGTCACCGCCGGAAGGTATCTGGCCGGGTTTGGGTCGAAGACGAGCGTGGCCCCGCTCGTTACGTGGAGGTTCACTCGGCTCTTCAGATGAATCGGCCCGGTGGGCCATTCGCCGGCCGGGATTACCACCCGGCCACCGCCAGCCTCGTGGCAGGCCGCGATGGCCTTGGTGATCGCGGCCGAGCAATCCTGCCCGGCTGTCGCCCCGAATTCGGTCACCGGAAAGTCGCGATCGGGGAATGTGGGAGCCTTGATCCGCTCGAGGATGGCCGCCTCCTCGGCCGGCACGGCCGGCTGAGAGAGATCCATCACCTCGATGTTGCGGAAGTCGACGGGGTGGCCCTCCGACTGGAGCGAGATCGTGCCGCCGGTGAGCGCTAGCCGGCCTCCCGCCGCCTCGATCAGCGGCTTGGCGGTGGCGTCTCGCGGGTCGTACTGCGGCTTCTCGTATTCGAGCACGAGCTTGCCATTGATGAAGTGACGGATCGTGCCGTCGCCATGGGCCTCGAACTCGGCTTTCACCCACTGGTCGCCGTGGAAGGTGTCGCTCGTGCTGTTCTTGCAGTGGGGCGTGTGGAGCTTGCCTTCCATCACCACGTGGGTGCCGGGCGTGCAGAGGTTGCCCGTGTGACGCGGATGCTCACCGTCGCCTCCGAGGATCTGCATTTCGAGCGACACGGGAAAGTCCTGATCGAGCGCCATCGACTCGGGGGTCTGCCCGTGGGCCATCAAGCCGCTGTTGCGAATCGCCCAGCCGGGGCCGCCGGTGCACTGCTCGCCGACAAACCGATACTCGAACCGGATCCGGTAATCAGTGAAGGGCGTCTCGTAGAAGAGGTGGCCGAACCGCTCATCGAACTGCTCGTAGCCGTCGTAGCGGACCTGGATCATGCCGTCGGCCACGCGGAAGGTGTCGGCAAAATTCTCGCCGGCTGGATAGCCGCGAATCTTGGGAGTCCAGCCCGTCAGGTCGCGGCCGTTGAAGATCGACCGCCACTGGCCGGCGGGAGCCGCCGGGCCCTCGGCCGGGCAGCGACCGGCGGCGAGCAGGAGACCCAGAACCAAGAGACAGGACAAAGCCAGGCGACGCATGGAGACACTCCGGATGAACGGGGCGGGGCCGGCTTGCCCGCCCCTCGAGATCGCGAGTATCGCAGGCGGCCATGGAGACGCAAAGCGGACTCAAAAGCGGTTTTGCGGCGGATTCACCTGACACGGTACTCTGCAGGAGTCGAATCGCTCGAGGCGGCTCAAAGCCGCAGCTCATCCCGCCCCGCCATGCCGCTCGTTTCACTCGACTCGCTCTCCGTCGGCTTTCGCGGTCCGCCGCTGCTCGACGGCGTGTCTGCGGTGATCGAGCCGGGCGAGCGGATCGGCCTCCTCGGCCGCAACGGGGCCGGAAAGAGCACGCTGCTCAAGATCCTGGCGGGTGGGATCGCCCCTGACGGCGGCGCCGTGCGGCTTTCTCCGGGGGCCCATGCGGCCCTGCTCGCCCAGGAGCCGCCGACCGACGTGCCCGCCGGCATGACTGTGGCCGGGCTGATCCGCGACGGCTGGCGGGGGCCGACGGAGGAAGCCTGGCGGCTCGACAAGGAACT
>JBJOHE010000124.1:0-4096 GCA_046047895.1 Planctomycetota bacterium
TCGCTGAAGAGGTAGTCGCCGATCTCGAGGTCGGGCAGGTGCTCCGACAGGCTGATCGTATCGAGGGCGTCGCAGGTGGGCCCGAACACGGCGCAGAGCTGCTCGGTGCCCCGCTTGAAGCTCTTCAGGTGGTAGGTGCAGTGGTCGAAGATCACGCCCGAGTAGGTGTGGTAGACGCCGTCATCCACGTAGTAGGCGAGCTTCCCGTTGCGGACGGCCTTGCCGATGATCTTGCAGACCGAGGTGCCCGCCGAGGCCACGAGAAACCGGCCCGGCTCGGCCAGGATCTCGATCTCCTTGGGGAAGAGCCGGTCGATCTCATGGTTGATCTTCTTGGCGAGGGCGGCGAATTTCGGCACCGACGCGTCGTAGGCCGCCGGAAAGCCACCACCGATGTCGAGCAGCTTGAGTTCGAAGCCGCGGAGTTTGGCTTCGTTGAAGATGCTGGCCGAGAGATGCAGGGCCTGCACGTAGTTTTCCGGATTCGTGCACTGGCTGCCGACGTGGAAGGAAACCCCTTCCACGACGAGTTTGTGGTCGTGGGCACACTGAATCAGGTCGACGGCCTCGCCCGGCGTGGCTCCAAACTTGCTCGAGAGCTCGACCATCGAGCCGGTGTTGGGCACCTGCAGCCGGAGGCAGAGCCCGGCATGGGGCGCATGTTTGGCGATCTTCTTCACCTCCTCGACGTTGTCGTAGGTGACGAGCGGCCGATAGCGGTCGAGCTCCCGCAGGGTCTCGACCGGCTTGATCGGATTGGCGTAGATGATCTTGTCCCAGATGAAGTCCTGCCGTTCCTTGGCCGGCAGCTTCCGGATGAACTGGTAGACCGTGTGGAACTCCTGCATGCTCGCCACGTCGAAGCTACCGCCGAGTTTGTAGAAGGTTTCGACGATCGCGGGATCGCTGTTGACCTTGACGGCGTAGTAGGCCTGGACGCGGGGGAAGTGCTTCTTGAAGGTGGCGAAGTTCTTCCGCAGCTCGGCGTGGTCCACGATGAACAGGGGCGTGCCGTGCTTCTTCGCCAGGTCGAGCAGGGTCTTCTGGTTCAACATCCGTCTCCGTCGGTGATGAGAAAGTTCTTGAACTGCCAGGGATCGGCCGGGTCGATGGCCGGCCGGTTGAAGCCGTGGAAGGCGTTGGAGTAGTACTTCAGCGGCGTCCAGTCGCTCCGGGTGGAAATAAACCGTCCAAGATAGGGTTTGGCGACCCCGAGCACATAGTCGTGGGGCAGGTCGTCGGGCAGAACCACGCCCTGCCCGGGGTTTTCGATCATCCACATCGCCGCCGCCACCACCGAAATCGCCACCTGAACGGTGGTCGCGTTTTGGTGGGGGACGAGCCGCCGGGATTCCTCGATCGAGAGGTTGGTGCCGCACCACCAGGAATCGAGGGGGTGGCCCATCACAAGCGCGCCGAGGATGTCGGCCCCGCTCGTGATCTCGTCGGTCATGATCCGGCACTTGGGCTGGAGCCGGTAGTCGTTGCCCCGGAGTTCCCAGAGGCTCGCGATCGCGGCATCGCTTGGGCAGTAGGCGTAGTGAACCGTGGGCCGGTAGATCGTGCGACCGCCATCCCGCACCGACAGCTTTTCGGTGATGCTGAAGGCCTCGCCATGGCGGACGACCATACCCACGATCGTGTGGTCCGGCACCCAGGAAACCACCTGGGTGTTGATGCCCATTCTCGCCAGGCAGATCTGACTCTTCGGCCCGTCGGCGTGCTCGTAGGCGTAGGGCGGCAATTCCTTTTCGTGTGTGCCCCAGCCCAGTTCGGCCGTGGTCGTGCCCTCTTCGCGAAAGCCTTCCACGCTCCAGGTGTTGACGAATTCGTCGACCTCTTTCGGCCGGTTCGAGATCTGGGTGTCTCGCTCGCTGCAGTGGATCACCTTCACGCCCAGTTCGTGGGCGAGGTGGTTGAAGGCCTGCTGTCGGGCATGCTCAGCAATCCGCTCGGCCGCCGCCCCGGTGAACTTCTTCTCGTCGAGGCAGGTGCGGGCGATGTCGAGCAGCGCATGCTTCGTGAAGTGGCTGATCAGACCTGGATTGGCCCCATGCTCGAGCACGGCGGTCGGGCCAGGCGATGGCCAGCCGGCCGTCATCCGCCGCAGATTCATGTGCCGCCAGTAAAGCGTCATCTGCGTCGGGTGGGCTCCCTGCGCGTTGGCGTAGGGATCCCAGAGCTCCACCGAGGTGTTGAGATACAGCACCCCGTGGTCGTGGCACCACTGCACGATCTCGCAGCAGTCGATGTTCCAGGCCAGGTCGATCAGCAGGTCGCCGGCCGAAACGTGCTGCCCGAGGAGTTCCCCGAGATTCTCCGGGCCGACCTTGGCCCGCACGAGCTTCACCCCCTTCTCGATCCAGGGCCGTAAGGCCGTTTCATCGGGCTCGAATTCGAGGATCGTGATGTCCTCGGGCCGCACCTTCACATGGTCGAGGAGGATCGGGAGCGTGCAGCGGGCGACGAATCCAAAGCCGACGAACAGGATCTTGTTGGGGAAATGCAGCATCGTGGGAAGTGGTCTCCGGGCTTGGGGGGGACAGAACGAATGGTCCCCACGGGGCAGGGGCTCTCCCGGGCGGATGACCGCGAGCCGGAGAGATAATTACGAACGAATCCCGCAATGGTTCGGTTGTCCATCGCCGGATGCGAGAGTATAGACCGCACGCGAGGCAGACGCATCGCCTGCTCTCGTCACCCGCCGCGCGGCTGTCGGAATGACCTCATGAACAGACTCTTTGATTATCTGCTCCTCGGGCTGGCTGGGGGTGTGGGCACGCTGCTCCGCGCCGGCTGCGTTACGCTGGCAGTCAGGCTGGCCGGCGCCGAATCGGGCTGGGCGCCGCAGGCGGCGACCCTCGCCGTCAACGTCATCGGCTCGTTTGCCTTTGGAAGCCTGTTCGCCCTGGCTCAGTCGCGGCCGCTGCTCTCGTCGGCGCAGCAGGCCTGCCTGTTCGTGGGACTGCTCGGCGGGTTCACGACCTACTCGAGCTTCGCGTTCCAGACGGTTGAACTCGCCCAGAACGGACGAGCCGTGGCAGCCGCCGCCTATGTGGCGGCCACCACGGCTCTCGCGGTCGGTGCGGCCTGGCTGGGCCTGCGGCTGTTCAGTTGACGGCTGGGACCATCGCCGTGGCGGACGTCCGCATCGTGCCAGGGATCTTGCGGGCGGCCTGGAGCATGCCGATCGCCGCGGCAGCTCGGGGGGAGAGGATGGTCGTGCCGTAGAGGAGTCGCTCTGAGCGGGTCTTGGGCACTCCGCGAACCATCGCCACGACCGGGCTCACCCGCGGTGAGAGCACGCCGAGCGCGTCGAGCCGACCGGCTTGGGTTCGCATGCCTCCCTTTTCAACCATCGACACGAGGTTGCTGCCCCGGGGCAACAACAGCCCGAGTGGACTGGCGGTGGGCACGCCCGGAAGGGCCGGCATGCCGGGGACGATCGGTTTGTTGAGTCGGCCGAAGATGCCTTCAACGCGACTGGCCGCCTCGGCCGGGGCGGTGACGACCAGCGCGAGGCCGGCGACGAGCCAGAGAGCCATGAATCGACGAACCATGGATGGGTTCCTGGAAAAGGGAGGGAGACTTCAGAGCCCGCGGGACAGCGGGCCCGAGGGAGTGACGCTGCTGCGGTCCCTTGAGAGCGACGCTAGTTGGCCGCAACCCCGCGGCAAGAACGCCGCGGCCGGGTTGGGGGGATTTAGCCCCCAACGGCGCGTCATGACCGTCACAGCCCCTGCAATCGGCAGCGGGCCCGGCCGTGGCTCCGCTGCCAATGCCAATCGAGTCGGGGCGGAGAGATTCGAACTCTCGACCTCCTGGTCCCAAACCAGGCGCGCTAGCCAGACTGCGCTACGCCCCGCGGCCCGGGATTGTAGCACGCCCCCGCGGGATCACTCGCAGACATGTTCGAGCAGCCGCTGGAACTCATCGAGATCCGCAAATGGGATCACGATTCGGCCGGCGCCCTTGCCGTTGGCGTGGACCACCACCTTCACGCCCAACGCCCGCCGGAGCTGGGCCTCGACGGCCGCCACCTGGCTCGGCCGTCGCGTGGCCGGCCGGCCCGGCTTCCGCTTCACCGCCGCCGCCG
>JBJOHE010000125.1:0-4809 GCA_046047895.1 Planctomycetota bacterium
GTCCGCGAGATGTCGAGCCGGTACGGGCCGGTCGAACCGGTCACTCCGCTGCCGGCGACCGCCGGGAAATAGCGGGAGTTGCGGAAGCCCGACACGCCCAGATAGTAGACGCCGGCCGACACGGCCGTGAACTGGAGATAGCTGTCCCGCGAGCCCCCGGCGTCGTCATTGGCGGCGAGTTCAAGGCCGGTGGCATCGAACAATCGCAGGTAACTGTCGAGCGTGCTCCCCGTGTCCCGCGCCGTCACGTCGAACGTGACCACCTGCCCGGCGACCAGACTGACGGCGAAGAGATCGACATCGCGGGCGGCGTAGATCCCGTCGCCGATCACGGCCTCGAAACTGGCGGCCCCGCCGGTGAATGCGACGGGCGTGGCCTGGGCGATCGAATCGTTGGCCTCGAAGGGGGGCGTGGCCCGGGTCAACGCGAGCGTGTACTCGCCCGTCGAGCCCGTGCGGGTGTTGCCACCGCTCAGCGGTGAATAGATCGAGTTGCCGTAGCCGGAGACGCCGAGGAAGTAGGTTCCCGAGACGGCGGCCGTGTAGGCCAGCTGGCTGTCTTGCGAACCGCCAAAGTCATCATTCGCAGCCAGCTGATTCCCGGCCGAGTCAAACAGCCGCAGGTAGCTGTCCAGTGTCGAGCCGTCGGCCCGGGCCCGTATTGCGGCGGTGAGCGACTGGCTGGCAGCGAGCTCGATCGAGTAGAGGTCGACGTCGCTGGTCCCGGCCGGACCGTCGCCGATCACTCCGGCGAAGCTGACGGCATCGGGGGCTTCCGCCGTCAATCCCACTGCCGCGGTTGAAAGCGTCTCGCCAGGCTCGGCCGGCGGCGGGGCTTCGACGGGCACGACCATGACTGCGAGCGAGTAACTGCCGGTCGAGCCGGGGGTGCCGCTGCCGGCCGCGAGCGGCGAATAACGGGAATTGCGATAGCCCGACAGGCCCAGATAGTAGGTCCCGTCGGCCGAGGCCACGAACTCCAGGCGGCTGTCGAGCGATCCGCCGAAGTCGTCATTCACCGCCAATTGAGTCCCAGCCGCGTTGAACAGTCGAAGGTAGCTGTCGAGCCCGCTGCCGGCGTCCCGGGCCGAAACGTCGGCGATCAGCGTCTCACCGGCCGCGAGCGACACCGCAAACAGGTCGACATCCCGCCGGTCATGATCGCCGTCTCCGATCACGCCGGCCAGTTCGGCCTCGCCACCAACCAGCGCAACGATCGTAGCCTCCCCGAGCGAGTCGTTCGGCTCGAATGGACCGACCGGGATTGGCACCGTGCGCCGCAGCAGCAATTCGAAGGGGCCAACCGATCCCGGCACGGCGCCTGCGGCCGTCTCCGGGGAATACCGGGCGTTGCCGTAGCCCGACACGCCCACGTAGTAGGTTCCGGCGGCCGCTGCCGTGAAGGTCAGGCCGCTGTCGAACGATCCGCCAAAGTCGTCGTTGGCGGCCAGCTGCCCACCGGCCGCGTCGAAGAACCGCAGGTAGCTGTCGAGCGAGGAGCCGATCGCCTGACCGCGGACGGCCACTTCGAGCAAGTCTCCGACCCCGAGCACGACCGAGAAGAGATCGACGTCGGCCGCAGCGTTCAAGCCGTCACCGATCATTCCGGCAAGCTCGGCAACGTCCTCTCCAGCGGCCAGGCCGACCGTTGCGGTGGCGAGCGTATCGTTGGGCTCGCCGGGATTCTCCGGCTCCGGTTCCGGCGGCTCCACCTCGGAAAACGCGAGGTCGAGCCGATAGGAGCCGGTTGAGCCGGCTGTGCCACTGCCGGGCGAGCCCGCCGCGTACGACGCGTTCCCGAAGCCCGAGACCCCGACGTAATACCGGCCGGCCGTCGTCGCCGTGAACACCAGACCGCTGTCGACGGAACTGGCAGAATCGTCGTTGGCGGCCAGCTGCCGCCCGGCCGCGTCGAACAGCCGCAGGTAGCTATCGAGCGAACTTCCCGCCGCGGCGGCAACCACCGCGAGCGTGAGCTGCTGGGTGGCGAGGAGGTCCACCTGGAAGAGATCGACGTCGCGGGCTCCGTAGGCACCGTCGCCGACCACCGCCGAGAGGCTCGCCGCATTGGCTACCGGCACGACCGGGGTGGCCTGGGCCATCGAATCATTGGGCTCGAGTGGCGGGACCGTGCGTTGGAAGGTGACGGTGTAGGCACCGGTCGAGCCCGGGGCCGTGCCGCTCCCCGCCGCGGGAGCGTAGCTCGTGTTGCCATACCCCGACACTCCCACATAGTAGGTGCCCGCCACCGCGGCGCTGAAGGCGAGCCGGCTGTCGAGCGACGAGCCAGAGTCGTCGTTGGCAGCCAGCTGGCCGCCCGTCGCGTCGAACAGGCGGAGATACGAATCGAGGGTCGATCCCGCAGCCTGGGCGATCACGGCCACATCGATCGATTCGCCCGCGGCGAGGGTGACGGTGAAGAGATCGACATCCCGCAACCCGTTCGCCCCGTCGCCGATCACGCCCGCAAATCCGCTCTCACCCATCCCGGCCGGAAGCCCGACGGTCGCGGTGGCCAGCGTGTCGTTGGGTTCGAGCGGAGCGGGCGGTGGGGTGTTCACGGTGAAGCTCGCCACAATGTCTTGGCCACCGAGGAGCGGCTCGCCGGACGTGTTTCGCAGCGGGTTTGTGCCGGTGCCAAGGAGCGTGAGACGGTAGGTGTCGTCGGGCAGGCCGTCGCCGATCCCGATCACGACGGTGCCGGCCGGGCTCTGCACGATTCCCGCAGAGGCAATCGTCACCGCGGCATCGTCCGCCGTGCCGAACAGGCCATCGCCTCCGGCCGCCACCAGCTGAAAATTCGCCGGCACGAGCGAAGCGGGGAGCATCGCTTCGCTGAATACCACCCGGACCTCCGTCACCGGCGGAGCGACCTCACCGCTCGGACTCACCGACAGCACCCGCGGTCCTTCCACCGGGGCGATCCGCTCGAGCGCTGCTGCGGCGTTGAGACGCCCGCCGGTGACCGTCTTGCCCGAGCCGAGCGCCGCCACCGGAACCACGGTCTCGAGGATCGCCGCCCGGATCTCGGCCACGGTAGCCTGCGGATTGGCGGCAGCCAGGAGCCCCACCACGCCGGTGACATGGGGCGCAGCCATCGAGGTGCCGCTGTATGTGGAATAGCCGTTGCCCGGCGTGGTCGAATAGATCGACACCCCCGGCGCCCCGAGATCGACGCTCGTGCGGCCGTAGTTCGAGAAGCTCGCAAGCCGGTCGGAGCGATCGAGCGCGGCCACCGAGATCACGTTCGGCAGGTCGTAGTTGGCAGGATACGACGGAATGGCGTCGTTGTTTGTGGACTCGTTGCCGGCGGCCGCGATGAACATGATCCCGGCGTCGTTGTGCCGGGAAATCGCCGTCTGCAGCGAGGTGGAGTAGCCGCCTCCACCCCAGCTGTTGTTCGAGGCCACGACGTTGATCCCCGCGTTCCGCAGAGCCGTGGCGTAGTTCACCGCGGCGATCGCGGCCGCCGTCGAGCCCGAACCGGAATCGTCGAGGAACTTGAGCGGCAGGATCGAAACCTGCCAGTTCACGCCGACCACCCCCCGGCCATCGTCGCCGACCGCGCCGATGGTGCCGGCCACGTGGGTGCCGTGGCCGTTGCCGTCCTGGGGCGTGTTGTCGTTGGAAACGAAGTCCCAGCCGGAGATGTCGTCGATGAAGCCGTTGCCGTCGTCATCGACGCCGTTGCCGGCAATCTCACCAGGGTTCCGCCAGATGTTGGCCGCCAGGTCGGGATGGTTCACATCCACTCCCGAGTCGATCACGGCGATCACGACGCTCCGCGAGCCCGTGGTGATGCTCCAGGCCTCGGGGGCATCGATGTCGGCATCCGCGACGCCTCCGGATTGCCCGGTGTTGGACAGGCCCCAGAGCTGCGAGAAGCTCGGGTCGTCGGGCACGATCGTGGGAGTGAGGACGAAGTCGGGCTCGACGTAGACGATGCCGGGCGCGTCACCGGCCCAGAACGACACCTGATCGACTCCGGAGCCTGGGGTCGCCAGCGAATAAAAGCCGTCTCCCAGCGTCGTCACCGACCAGCCCGTCGGAGCGGTCTCGGCGACGAGGGAGGCCAGTGTTCCGCCCGCCTCGGCGGCATCGAAGTTCACGATCCACCGGTTCTGGTAGGCGTCGACCGACAGGCCCTGCCAATCGATCTGGCCGACGGCACCGGCCGACAGGCCGCTGAAATCAGCGGTGAGCACGCGTCGCTGTTCGAGCTGCTCGGCAGCGAGGCTACGGGAGGGCTTGCGTCGTCGCCTCATGGTGACGCTCCTTCCAGTGACGACCACGGCGCACTGTCCGCTCACACCGGCTCCGCGGTCAGCCGATGCAGCCCTGCCTTGCCCGGCCGAAGTTTACCCCCTCCGGCAAGCGGAGGCCAACCGGCGGCCCAGGGCAGCAAGGGCCAACAGCCCGGTCGTCATCAGGGCTCCCGGTTCGGGCACCGCCGCCGGGCTCCCAAGCGCCCCCGCCGCCGTAGGCGAGGCCGGGAAGTAGTTCCCCCGGCCGTAGCTGCCTGCCCCGTTGATCGAGACGAGATCGAACACGTTTGTCACCCCGTCGTAATTAAAGTCACCCTGATTCCAGACCGCGGCCGTGCCCGTGCCGTACTTGCCACCGCTGTTGACGGTGACGAGGTCGAAGACGTCGACCTGGCCGTTGAGGTTCGTATCGCCGGCTGCGGCATACGACACGGTGGCCGCCCCGTTCCCCGCCACGACATAGCCGACCGTTCGCGTGCCGCCGGAAGCGGCTGCCGTGCTCGACACGATGCCGGTAGCCCCGTTCCAGGCACCGCCATTTCGG
>JBJOHE010000126.1:0-5040 GCA_046047895.1 Planctomycetota bacterium
TTCGAGGCGGCGGTCGCGCCCACTCCCGAGCCCGAGCCGGGGCCGCAGCCCGGCGGCATCAATTCCGGCAACGTCGGCGACGAGAAGTGGGGCGAGGCCTTCTTCGCGCCCTATGTCGACATGGGCCTCTGGCCGGTGCCGGATCTTTCCGCGATCGCCGCGGCCCGCGGAACCTCGCTCCTGACGCTCGGCTTCCTCCAGGCCACCCCCGATGGCTCCCTCGGCTGGGCCGGGCTGGCGGCGCTCACGCCCGATTCCAGCTTCGACCAGGCGCTCGAGATCAATCAGTCGATCGCCCGTTTCCAGGCAGCCGGGGGCGACGTGATGATCTCTCTGGGCGGAGCGGCTGGAATCAGCCTCGCGCAGAAGTTCGTCGAGTCGGGCCGTTCCGCGGCCGACCTGGCGGCGGCCTATGCCGGCATCATCGACACCTACTCCCTCAATCGGATCGACTTCGACATCGAAGGGGCGGCCGTGGCCCATCCGGCCTCGATCGCCCTGCGGAGCGAGGCCCTCGCCCTGCTCCACCAGCTCCGGCCGGAGGTCGAGATCTGGTACACCCTGCCCGTGCTCCCCACGGGGCTCACGCCCGACGGGATCGCCGTGGTGCGGTCGGCGCTGGCCGCCGGCGTGGTGCTCGACGGCGTGAACGTGATGGCGATGGACTACGGCGAGTGGGCCGCGCCCACGACCGGGCCCAACGCCCGCACGATGGGCGAGTATGCGATCCAGGCGGCCGAGAGCACCCACGCCCAGTTGACCAGCCTGTTCGCGGAATTCGGCCAGAGCTTCGGCTGGAACCAGGTGGGCGTGACGCCGATGATCGGCGTCAACGACGTGCTCAGCGAGGTGTTCACGGTCGCCGACGCCCAGGCCCTCGAGACCTTCGCCCGGTCCAAGGGGCTCGGCATGCTCTCGATGTGGTCGGTGGCCCGCGACAATCCGGGCAGCCTCGGCCAGGCGACGGCCACGGCTTCGGGCCTGAACGAGCCGGCCGGCGCGTTCAGCGGGATCTTCGTCGACTACGGCACCCAGAACGATCTCGGCGGCTCGACCCCGGTGACCCCGGTCCCCACGCCCGATCCGGAGCCTACCCCGACTCCCACTCCGGAGCCCGAGCCAACTCCCACGCCTGTTCCCACCCCGACACCAACTCCCACACCAACTCCGACCCCCACACCAACCCCGGTCGATCCCGGTGCGGAACTGCCAATCGCGGCCCACGACAAGATCCTGGCGGCCTACTTCCCCGAGTGGGGCATCTACGGCCGCAACTTCCAGCTAGCCGACGTGCCGGGTGAGCAGCTCACCCACCTCATCTACTCGTTCATCGACCTCAAGGCCAACGGCGAGGTCGCCCTGTTCGACTCGTACGCTGCAGTCGAGAAGCGATTCTCGGCGGCCGAGAGCGTCAGCGGCGAGGCGGATCAGTGGTACTACCCGCCGGGCGACCCGCGGGCCGAGCAGACGGTGTGGGGCAACTTCGCCCAGATCGCCCAGCTCAAGGAGAAGTATCCGCACCTGAAGGTCAGCGTCGCGGTGGGCGGCTGGACGCTCTCCGGCAACTTCAGCACGGTCGCCGCGACAGCGGCGGGCCGCGAGACGTTCGCCAACTCCCTGGCGAGCTTCCTTGACACCTACCGGATGTTCGACGGCATCGACTTCGACTGGGAATATCCGGGCGGCGGCGGCCTTGAAAGCAATTCCGTCAGCCCCAACGACGGTGCCAACTACGCCCTGATGCTCCAGGCGGTGCGATCGAAGGTCGACGCCCTCGGCGCCCGGCTCGGCCGCACCTACGAACTCTCGGTGGCCTCGCCGGCTGGCTTCGACAAGGTCGCCAACTTCAACCTGGCCGGCCTCGCCCCGAGCGTCGACTTCTTCAACCTGATGGCCTACGACTTCCACGGCACCTGGGAGAACACCACCGGCCATCAGGCGGCCTTCACAGCCGACCCCAACGGCTACGACATCGAGACGGCCGTGGGGCTCTACCTGGATGCGGGCGTCGATCCTGCGAAGATCGTGCTCGGCGCGCCGCTCTACACCCGCGGCTGGCAGGGCGTGGCCGACGGTGGCGACGGTGGGTACGGCGAAGTGACCTCGGGCAAGGCTCCAGGCAGCTTCGAGGCCGGCGTCTATGACTACAAGGATCTGCTCTCCCAGGTGCAGGCCTCGGCGAGCGGCTGGCAGCTCTACTGGGACGACACCGCCCAGGCCAGCTACGTCTACAACGCCTCGGCGGGCTACTTCAGCTCGTTTGAAACGCCCACGTCGATTGCGGTGAAGGCCGAGTGGGCCGATGCGATGGGCCTCGGCGGAATGATGTTCTGGGACATCACCAACGACGCCGTCGGCTCCTCGGAGAGCCTGGTGAAGGCGGCCTATGATTCGATGGTGCTCGACGAAGACGTGGCCACGATCCGGGCCCGGTCGAGCCTCACCGACGAGATCGTCGTGGGCGGCGACGGCCTGATCGGCCCGCTCCCGCTGATCGAGTGACACTCGCCAAAGACCGTGGCCGCGGAGCAGACACAAAAAAACTCCGGTGGCTCTGGATGACCCAGAACCACCGGAGTGGATCGTGTCGCAGGCTTCGCGAGGACTAGCCGCGCCGCATCCGCCGAATGGCCGTGATGCCCAGGCCGGCAGCCCCGAGTGCCATCAGCCCGATCGAAGCCGGCTCGGGGACGGCGTTGATGGAGATCGAGTAGCCGCCATTGACGGGCGAATAGCTGCCGCCACCGGTCGCTGTGATCAGCGTGCCGACATACGAGTAGCCGGAACCGTTTTGAGCCGTCGGCGCGGTCTCTGCTTGGTTGCGATACCAGCTCAGGCCCACCGCGGGAATCGCCCAGTAGGTCGTATTCGGCGACAGCGTGAGCCTAGTGAAGGGAAAGGTGTACAAGCCATTCGTGCCTACGGTCAACAAGACCTTCGGGAAAGGGGGCGATCCGTGGGGATGGCGATCCCGGCCGCGACGAGCCTTGCGAAAAAGGGCCCGGTCACCGGTGTAAATCGACCTTCCGCCGGATGCCGGACTCCCTGGGCGGCCGCCACCAGGCCTCGTTACTGACGGAATGGACCCCTGCTAGCCCCGAGCCGCCCGCCTCCGCCCGCGCAACGTCCGCTGCACCGCTGCGATCGCGAGGCCACTCACAAGCAGGGGCATAGTCGCCGGTTCGGGGACGGCGGTGACGGACATCCGTAGTGCGTCCGTCGATACGGTTGTCCAAGTACCACCGCTATTGCTCGTGTACGCATTCACAAATTGTACGTCGTCGGTATAGCCCCAGAAAGCAGTTGCTCCGCCAGCTCGGCTCGTAACGATCCAATAATCGGTGCTTGGAGTGAGATTGATAGAGAGCCCAGCAATCACCAAAGGGCTAACAATGGGCTGGTTTGCCGAATAAAGCGGCTGTCCTATGGAATTCCCTGGCTGCCCGCTGTTATCGGAGTAGATCAAAACTTCGATATCGGAGGCTGTTGCTGCCTCAAGGTCCAAACTCACTTGGGTTATTTCCGCTTCGGTCGCCGATGTACTGAAAGCCTGCGCGTACCAACGCGAGTTAGCTGAACTCATCGCGACCAAACCATCCTGCGTGTCGTCCAGCGTATTGAAGATGATGCCGGCATTGACCTTTGCCCCAGCCGCCATGAGCCCGCACAGCACCAGCAGTGACGTGTAAGAAAAACGGCTAGCGAAACGATGGGCAGGCGTAGGCATGTGAGTCACGTTTCTCCCTGAAGAGGACACGATCCGACGTCCCTTGAAGTCCATGGACTGCGGCACTGGAATCGCTTGTCCGCAAATCCCGCGCCAATCGCTGCTGTTGACACAAGACATCTGGTGCAAATTCAAAAAGTCGCGTAAATCGTGGATAAAAGAATCGGGGGAGCGGCTGGCGGACGCCATCACGGCGGACCCTGCCTGGAGCGAATCGCTCCACCGACTGGAGCGATTCGCTCCAGGGGTGGGGCAAAATGCCTCACCCCTGCGAGGGGGAATCGTTTCGAGGGTCACCCGAATTCGGGCAGGCTGCAAGCCTGCCCCCAAGGGGGTTCTGGAACGCAACGCCGAGACGAAACGCCGCCGCTGGCAGTAGGAAAAACCTGCCTCACTCGCCCGGTGCCACACACAACGGCCTCCAGGGAGGGGTCGCCCCTGCCCCGGAGCCGGCCTAGAGAACGAGCGGAGCTACGATGGCGAAGCGAAGTTCTCTCGGAGCGAGCGAAGGGCATGATGCCCGGAGCGAGCGTCCGGCGAGGGGGCAGGGGCGACCCCGACCCACCAGATGACGCTGCCTCAGCACCTCCAGTCGGGCTTGCAGCTTCATGGCAGCTGAGCCATCGGCGACGCGGCACAGGCGAGCCCGACCCACCGGTTGATACCGCCCCGGCCCGGCTGGTAAGCATCAGCCTGTCGCCGGCCACGGCCAGCCTCCCCGCATCCCGTGAGGATCCCCAATGAAAACCCAGGGCTATCTCGGTATCGACGTCGGCACGCAGGGCCTGTCGGTGATCTTCACCGACGAGTCGCTCGTCATCCGCGGCACCGGCGACGGGGCCTATGACATGGTGCCCGGCCTCGACGCGGGCTCCTACGAACAGCGGCCAACCGACTGGGAAACGGCCCTCGGGCAGGCGATGGCCGACCTGCGGGCCACGCTCGCGGCGCAGGGGATCGAGCCAGAAGTGCGGGCGATCGGGATCTCGGGGCAGATGCACGGCGAGGTGCTCTGCGATGCCGCCGGCGGGCCGCTGGCTCCGGCGCGGCTCTGGTGTGACGGCCGCAACGAGGCGGAGGGGCATGAGCTCACCAATCGGTTCGGCGTGAAGTTTCCCAAGCGAATGACCGCCACCCGCTGGCTGTGGACCCTCCGGAACCGGCCCGAACTGGCTGCCAAGGTCGCCTACATCACTACGCCCGGCGGCTGGATCGCCCGGCGGCTCACGGGCCAGTGGACGCTCGGCATCGGCGACGCCTCGGGGATGTTTCCGATCGATCAGGCCACGCTCGACTACGACACGGGCCTGCTC
>JBJOHE010000127.1:0-4201 GCA_046047895.1 Planctomycetota bacterium
GCTTCAAGCGGGGCACCGAGCAGCTCTGCGCCGTGTTCGGGCCCACCTGCGACGCCCTCGATACGATCAGCCTGTCGGAGCACCTGCCCGACCTCGAGATCGGCGACTACCTCTTCAGCGAAAACATCGGCGCCTACTCCGCCGCCAGCAGCACCCACTTCAACGGCTTCCCACCGGCGACGGTGGTGCATGTAAACCGCTGAACGCGGCGGGGGTGATTCGACATTCAACCATCAGCGGAGAGGGCGGGATTCGAACCCGCGGTCCAGCTTTTGACCGGACACGTCTTTAGCAAAGACGCGCATTCGACCACTCTGCCACCTCTCCGAACCCACCGGCATCCGCTGCCAGGGCCCGAGCCAGCCCCGATCGGGGAAGGCGGCGGGCCGACTGCGGTGCACGGCCGGGCCGAAATCCTCGTGGACGGAAGAACCTCGGCCACCGCTATTCTGGACGCGAAAACCGCTTCCCGCAAGGAGGGGCAAGGATCGTGCCCGTGACTCTCGTCTCTCTCTGCCGACGCCGCAGGTTCTGCCAGCGCATCTCGGGGGTGGCGGCAGTGGGGATGCTCGCCGGCCTCCTCGGGATCAGCGGACACGGGGCGGAGCTGCTCCGGCCGGCTCCGGCCTCGATTACGGCCGCCGATGCCGCGCGGCATACGCAGGCCCTTGCCGACGACGCCTTCGAAGGCCGCGAGGGGGGCAGCCGCGGCGGCCGGGCGGCCGCGGCGTATCTCGTGGAGCAGATCGAGCCGCTCGGTTTCGAGCCAGCCGGAGACGGGGGCTCCTTCTATCAAGCCTTCGGCAACGGCCTGCGAAACCTGCTGGCCTTCCTGCCCGGAAGTGACCCGTTGCTGGCCAACGAGGTGGTGGTTGTGGGCGCCCACTACGACCACGTCGGCTACGGCACAGCCCAAAACAGCTTCGGCCCGTTCGGATTCGTCCATAACGGCGCCGACGACAACGCCTCGGGCGTGGCGGGGCTGATCGAGATCATGGAGGCCGTTCAGCGGCTGCCCGGGCCGCCGCGGCGGTCGATCCTGTTCGCCTTTTGGGACGGCGAGGAGAAGGGTCTGCTCGGCTCGCGGCACTTTCTCCGGGTGCGGCCTCCGCCGCTCGCCGGCCGGCGGCTCGTCTTCTGCCTCAACCTCGACATGATCGGCCGGCTCCGCGAGCAGCGGCTCATTGTCTTCGGCGCCCGGACGGCCTCCGGCCTGCGATCCCGGATCGTCGCGGCCAACAATCGCCCCGGCTGTGGCAGCGGGCTCGAACTCGCCTTCGACTGGGACCTCTCCGACGACTCCGACCACTACGCGTTCATCGAGGCCGGAATTCCCGCGGCCATGCTCCACACCGGGCTCCACGACCAATACCATCGGCCGAGCGACGACGTCGAACACCTGAACCATGCGGGCATCCCGCCGGTGGCCCGCCTCGGCCTGGAACTCGTCATCGAGGTGGCCGACGCCGACGATCCGCCCGCCTTCCGGGCTGCCGCCCGCCGGGAGTCGAATGCCGCCCGCCGACGGTTTGAAACGGAGCGGCCGAACTCTCAGCCTGCCCGGGGACGGTGGGGCATTCTGTCCCGCTCAGACCCGGCCGACCCGGCGCTGCCGCTGGTGCTGGATGTGGCTCCAGGATCACCAGCCGACCGCGCCGGCCTCAAACCGGGCGATCGACTCGTCGCCATCGACGGATCCCTGATCACCGACCAGGCCTGGATGGTTCAACAACTGGGGGCTGCGGGCTCGGAGTGTCTTTTGGAGGTCGACCGCCGAGGACGGATCATGCCGCTGCGACTTGGAGAGGACTCCCGTTGACGATCAGTCGTCGTCGTCCTCATCCTCGTCTTCGTCGTCTTCTTCCCAGTCTTCGTCCTCGTCGTCTTCTTCCCAGTCTTCATCCTCGTCGGATTCGTCGTCCTCGTCGGACTCTTCATCCTCGTCGTCGTCTTCCTCGTCATCGTCTTCGTCGTCGACTTCTTCCCACTCCTCGTCGTCCTCGTCGTCCGACTCCTCGTCTTCATCCTCTTCGTCGTCTTCGAAATCGTCGTCTTCGTCGTCGTCGAGATCGTCTTCGTCGTCATCCTCGAAGTCGTCATCGTCGTCTTCCGCGACGAGTTCGCCCAGCCGTCCGGCGGCGGCAGGCTCTTCGCCCACGCCACATTCAAAGAGGTCTTCCGCGGCGAGGAGTTCGGGCAACTCGCTCCACGAGAACATCTCCGCAGTCAACAAGCCCGTGTCGCCTCGGCCACGCTCAGCAATCGTCACGGCAAAAACCTCCTGGGAATCTCTGGAACGACGACCATGCCTTCAGGCCGGAATCTCTACCTGATCCGCGGGGCAGAGTCCAATCAACCACGGCGACGAAGACCGTGCGGTTTATCGGACATCAGGCGGACCGACCTTCAGGGAGGAAAAGTGTGGCCCCTCGTGATCCGCCTTGCAAGCCACCGGCGGACGAGATTCTGGAGAACTCAGCCCGCCGGCTGGTCGCCGCCAGACGACTCGGTCTCAGCCGGAGCTTCGGCCGAGGCGGAAAAGTCGGCGATCGGCGGCAGGTCCTCCAGCCGCGGCAGCCCAAACGCCTCTAAAAAACGCCTGGTGGTCACATACACGTTCGGCCGGCCCAGGTCGTCGGCACGTCCGCCGACCGCCACCAGGTCGCGCTCCAGAAGCTGTCGGAGCATCTCCTCGCTCCCAACCCCGCGGATCGCTTCGATTTCGGCCCGGGTCACGGGCTGGCGGTAGGCGACGATGGCCAGGGTTTCGAGGCCGGCCTGCGACAGCCGCCCGGCCCCGGGATGATCGTGCAGCCGGCGAATCCAGGGCCCGAAGGCCGCCCGGGAGAGGAGCTGGAAGCCGCCGGCGATCTGCTCCACGCGGATTGCCGACCCGGCTGCCTCCTGCAAGGCCCGTAGCTCCCTGAGGAGCGTCCGTGCCCGGGTGCCGTCGGACAGCCGGGCGAGCTTGGCGAGCCGGCGGGTGGTGAGCGGCTCCCGCGCCAAAAACAGGGCCGCCTCCAGGCGGGCGAGGTCGTCGGACCGCACCTGCTCCCCCGCCGCCACGGCCACCGCCTCTCGCGGCTTCGGAGCCTCGATCCGCCGCGGCCGCGGAATCTCTTGGGGAAAACCTGTCGGAACGCCTCGACGGAGCGCCGCCAGGCAGTCAGCGAGAGTCTGCCGTGAGCCTGACGGGTGCATGCAAATCCTGGGGGTGCGTGCCGCCTGGTTCCATCGATTGCCGGTTCAGCAGCGAGACCGTCGCGTCGCGGCCGGCGTGATGCCCGACGGCCCGCGCAGCTCGTGCAACGTTCGACCTCCGGCCTGACCCTACCTGATCCTCGTCCCGGGCTCCTCGGCCCGGCTTGCCAGCCGGCCTCGCCAACGCTCGACCTGCTCCGCCAGCGACGACACGGCCTGTTCGGGAGACGTGCCCGCAGCCTGAAACACCCGGTGGAGCTGTCCCGAGGCATCCATCGCCACCCGGCAGGAGGCCACGTGGGTGCCGGCCCGAGGGTCGAGCGGGCGGCATTCGACCGCCGAGGCCCCCAGCGCGGCCAGCCGCCCGCCCGCATCGGCAACAGGCGGAGCCGACGGCGATGCTCGGTCGCCCGCCCTGGCGAAACCCGAAGCCGGCGCGACCGGCGAGGCCGCAACGGCCAGCTGTTCGGCCGCTGCCGGGATCGGACCACCGGCCGCCAACTCTCCACCGACGGTGTCGGCCGGCTTCGACCAGCCTTCAGCCCAGGCCAGCAGCGGATCCCAGAGGGCACAGCGGGTGGCTGTGCGGACCTCGGCCGGAACCCGATGCGAAAACATCGCCAGCCCCGGCACGACGATCATGCAGGCAAACAGGAGAGACGTGCGGACCTTCATCGGCAGCCTGAAATGAGCCCGGAAAGGCCGGGAGGCTAGCGGCCGAGCCCGACCGGAACAATCGGGAATCCAGCGACGCCCCGGCTTGCCCAGACTCCTCAAATCGCAGCCGCAATCACTCGGCCGACGGCACGGTGGCGATCACCCGCCGCTGGGTCGCCGGCTGGCCCAGAGTGAGCGGGTCGAGATGGGGAGTGCCCGGCTCGAAGCTCACCGGCGTTCGCCGCCGGCCGGCCGCCACCAGCTCCCGAATCAGCTCCGACACGACGAGCTGCTGAAGCCGCGGCCGCACGGCATCGATCCCGATCCGCCCTTCCTGGACGTC
>JBJOHE010000128.1:0-8429 GCA_046047895.1 Planctomycetota bacterium
TGCGGGATCGAGTAGGTGGCGAAAAACGAGGGCTTCACCGCCCCCTGCATGTCGGCCACCATCGCCTGAAACGACTTCTTGCAGACCTCGGGGAAGTGGCCCGACTCATTCACCATGCCGCCGGACTGGCCGCCCATGCCGAGCGCGCAGGTCTTGCAGGCGTTCTTCGAACGCATGGCCTTCCAGAGGGCCCAGAGCCCGCCGGCCTCGCGGGCCTTCTTCAGGGTGTAGAGGACGGCCCGCCAGCCGCCGCCGGTTGTGACGCGTCCCATTGAGTTCAGCCCAGGCTGACGGTGACCGTCTTGTGCTCGAGGTAGGGATCGAGGCCCTTCTCGCCGAGTTCCCGGCCGAAGCCCGACTGCTTGAAGCCGCCGAATGGGGCCGCCGCGTCGAACACATCGTAGCAGTTCACCCACACCGTCCCGGCCCGGAGCCGGCTGGCGGCTTCGTGGGCCCGGGCGATGTCGCGAGTCCAGACGGCCGCGGCCAGGCCGAAGTTCGTGGCATTGGCCCGGCGGATCAGCTCGTCCATGTCGGAGAACTTCAGCACCGAGAGCACGGGGCCGAAGATCTCCTCGCGGGCGATCGCCATTTCGTCCTTGACGTTCGTGAACACGGTCGGCTCGATGAAGAAGCCCTTGTCGCCCACCCGGCCGCCGCCGGTGGCGAGCGTGGCCCCTTCCTTCTGACCCGCTTCGATGTAGCCCATGATCTTGTCGAACTGGGCCTTGTCGACCTGCGGCCCCTGCTGGGTCGCAGGATCAAAGGGATCGCCCACGCGGCGGCTCTTGCTTTCGGCCACCACCCGCTCCACGAACTCGCCGTGGATCTTGTCTTCGACGAACAGCCGCGAGCCGGCGCAGCAGCACTGCCCCTGATTCAAATAGATGCCCACGTGGGCCCCGGCCGCAGCGGCGTCCATGTCGGCGTCGGCGAAGACGATGTTGGGGCTCTTGCCGCCGAGTTCGAAGGTGAGCCGCTTCAGCTGGTCGGCCGCCTGCCGCATGATGATCTGGGCAGTCTCACCCGAGCCGGTGAAGGCCACCTTGTCGATGCCAGGATGCTTCACGATCGCCGCCCCGGCGGTCGGCCCGAAACCGGGCACCACGTTGATCACCCCGTCGGGCACACCCGCCTCCTGGGCCAGCCGCGCCAAGCGAAGGGCCGTGAGCGGCGTCTGCTCGGCCGGCTTCATCACGATCGTGCAGCCGGCGGCGAGGGCTGGCCCCCACTTCCAGGCCACCATCAGGATCGGAAAGTTCCAGGGGATGATCTGGCCGGCCACGCCCACCGGCTCCTTCCGCGTGTAGCAGAAGAAGTTTCCGTTGATTGGAATCGTCGCGCCCTGAATCTTGTCGGCCCAGCCGGCGTAATACCGGATCACCTCGATCGCCAGCGGGATGTCGCCGAGGCGGGCGTCGCTGACCGGCTTGCCATTGTCGAGCGATTCGAGCGCGGCGAGTTCGTCGATCTCCGCCTCGATGAGGTCGGCGAGCCTCATCATGATCCGGCCCCGCTCGCGGGCGTTCATCCGTGGCCAAGGCCCCTCGTCGAAGGCCTTGCGGGCGGCGAGCACGGCCAGCTCCACGTCGGCGGCGTCGGCCTCGGCCACGTCGGCGATCAGTTCCTCGGTGGCCGGGTTGATCGTCTGAAACGTCTTGCCACTGCGGGCTGGCGTCCACTGGCCGCCGATGAGGAGCTGGCTCTGGCGGATCTGCGGCTTGGCGGCCTTGCGGGGGGCGGTGACGGTGGCCATGGGTGACGCTCCTAAGAAGGCGTTTTGAGAAGACGTTGGACGGAGCCGGGGGGCGGTGAATGGCAGGTTTTCCCCGGCGGTCGGTTCCTCACGAAACCTGACGATTTGCCGCGGGCATGGTAGCCCGGATAGTCTGAACCGAGCAAGGAAGACATCGGTGGAGCGGTGGTGCCCCGCCGAGATGCTTTGGTTCCGCGGCCCGGAGACGGGTTCGCGGCTCGCAGGTCGCCCGGCCTGCGAAGACGAATGCCTCGAGGAGTTGACGACATGCGTGCAGTGTCCGTAATGAGTTTGGCGGCGGCCCTGATGCTCTCGGCCGTGGTGGCCTCGGCCGAAATGACGAGCGGCCCGCAGGTGGGCGAGCCGGTCGGTGCGTTTCTCGTGACGAAGGTCACCGGCAATCCCGAGGATGGCGTGGCCGACGGCAAGACCCTCTGCTACCGCTGCCGAATGGGCAACAAGCCGGTGGTGATGGTGTTCGCCCGTTCGGCCGACGAGAAGTTCGCCAAGTTTCTCAAGCAGCTAGAGGGCGAACTCGAGGAGCATGCCGACGAGCAGCTCACCGCCTTCGTCAACATGATCGGCACCGACGCCGAGAGCCTGAAGAAGGCGGCGGCCGACTTCGCCGCCAAGCACGACTTCAAGCGGATCGCCTTCGTCGTGCCGGAAGAGGTGGAGAACGGCCCCGAAGACTTCAAGATCGCCCCCGACGCCGATCTGACGGTCGTCTGCTACAAGGGGGGCACCGTGAAGGCCAACCATGCCGTGGCCAAGGGCGGCCTCGACGATGACATGATCGACGCGATGGTCGAGGCCTCGTGCAAGCTCGTCGAGTGACCTCGACGCCCCCGACGACAAATCCCCATTGAGGCGGCCCAGGGACTCGGCTTCCCTGGGCCGCCGTTGTTTGTCGGCCCGGCAGGAACCGCCAATGTCGCTCTCGAGCATGCTCACCGCCGCGGTCCGCCGGGTCTGGCACCTTGTGGTCACGCCCTACCTGCCCGAGCCGCAAGAGCAGGGCTTCCAACAGCGGGCCCAGACCCAGGAGTCGCCGGCGGCCCGGGTGACGGTGGCGGTGATGACCGGGCCGGAGAGCCATCGGTTCTTCGGGGTCGATCTGGCCCGCCGCGGCATCCAGCCGGTCTTTCTCAGGATCGAGAATCGCTCACCGGAGCAGCTGCGGCTCCAACTCGTGGGCATCGACCCCCGCTACTTCACGCCCCTCGAAGCCGCTGCGGTGGTCCACTTCTCGATCGTCCGCCGGCTCTCGGCCTTCGGCCTGCTCGGCTGGCTGTTCTTTCCGCTGCTCCTGCTCGTACCCTTCAAGCTGATCACGGCCCACCAGGCCAACCGGCGGATGGACGAACTCTTCCGCAGCCGAGGCTTTCGGCTCGGCCCGATCCCGCCCGGCGGGGCCCAGGAAGGCTTCGTCTTCACCACGCTCGATCTGGGCACGAAGGTGGTGCATGTGCGGCTCGTACCGGCCGACGACATCCGTGCGGCCGTCGCCCGGGTGCAGCCCGAGAGCGATGCCGATCTGCTTGCCCGGGCAGCCGCCGCCCTTCCGGTGGTCGACCTTGCCTTCACCGTGCCCGTGCCGGGCATCGCCGCCGATTACCTCCACCGCGATTTTGACGCGATCGTGCCCCCGGCGGCCGTCGAGCCCGTGTCGCTGACCGAACTCGTATCGCGGCTCGAGCAGATGCCAGCCACCACCACCAACGCCCGCGGGACGAAGCAGGGCGATCCGGTCAATCTGATCGTGATCGGGGAGTTTGCCACGCTGCTCGGCGGCTTCGCGGCCCGCTGGGACGAGAGCGAAACCATCACCTGGAAAACCTGCTGGAAGACGGTGAAGGCCTTTCTACTCGGCTCCACCTACCGTTATTCACCGGTCAGCGGGCTCTATCTCTTCGACCGGCCGCAAGACATCGCCCTTCAGCGGACTCGCCATTCGATCAACGAGCGAATCCACCTTCGGCTCTGGCTCTCCCGGCTCTCGTTCACAGGCCAGCCCGTCTGGGTCGGCCAGGTGAGCCGCGACATCGGCGTGCGGTTCACCTGGAAGACCTGGAATCTATCGACCCACCGGATCGACCCCGACGTGGATGAATCCCGGGATTACGTGATCGAGGATCTTTCCCTTGCTGGCCGCGTGAAGGCGGCGGGCTATGTGGCAGGCGTGGGGGCCAGTAACCCCGCGGCCCCGAGGCGAAACCTCACTGGCGACCCCTGGTTTAGCGACGGGCAGCGGGCCGTGATCCTGATCTCGCCCACCCACACGGCCTGACGCATCGCCAGCTGAAGCCGCTCAAAACTCCACCTGAAACCGCGTGCCGTAGATGTCAAACGGTGCCAGGCCGCTGCCGAGGTGATTTGACATGCTCCGAATCCAGTTGAACTGCACCCGGGTGTATCGGTTCCACCACCAGTTCACGCCCACGGTCGACTCATTCAGCACGCCCCGCGAGGGCACAGGCGGCGGGCCGGACGCGTCGGTGATCTCGTTTTCTGGCCTCAGGTTTCGCAGGGTCATGTCGACGTACGACCAGCGAAAGGCCAATTCCCAGGCCCCAGGCCCCCGGATGTGGCCGTGGCGACCGGTGCCGACGAAGGGCGCCAGCGGCACGACGTTGTAGTCGAACACGCCCGCTTGCTTGAGGTAATCCGCGTGCTCGCCAGTGAGAAACAGGCCGCACTGCATGTAGGTGCCCATCATCAGCATCGTGGGACCGCCCCGCTGGTTGATCGGCTCGAGCATCACCTCAGTCTGGAAGTTGAGCGGACCTCGATTGAAGGCAAACTCGGCATGGTAGAGGCTGAAGTCGTTGGCGAGGATCCGGCCCGAGTCGAGTACCCGAGGCGTACCCGCCTCGGTCAGCCCGCCCCCCGTCGGATCGCCCACGAAGAACTCAGGCAGCACCGTGGAGCGGTAGGCCTTGGCGAATGCGCCTTCGGTGCCCTCGCCACCGAGCTGTGAATACAGGAATCCCGCCCCGATGTGACCGAGAAAACGGCCCTCCGAAGGTTCGTCATACCAGAGCAGATGGGTCGCCCGTGTGGAAAACGACACGCCCCCGTTGTCGCCGATCTGCATCCCGGCGCGGTTGTCGCCGAACGTTGTGTACACCGTCTCGGCACCGTTCCAGAAGGTGAGGCCGGTGTCGTAGACGGCGTAGGCCCATTGGGTGCGCTCGTCGTCGCTCATCGCGTAGGCCATGATCCCGACCCGGCGAAAGGGATCCATCGCCTGAAACGGAGCCGACCGTTCGAGGAAGTTGAGATGGCGGACGGAGGTCCAGCTATCCATGGTGCCGGGCATCCGAAACTGGCCGATCCGGATCGTGCCGAAGAACGGCAGTTCCGAGTGCTCGCCCCAGACGTCGACGAAGCTGGGGCGTCCCTGCTGGGCGAAGTCCATTTCGATTGTGTAGCCCATCTGATCGGTGAGCTTGCCCAAGGCCTGGAGCCGCACCCGCCGGAAGCTGATGCCGTCTTGGATATCCCCGAAGTAGTTGCGGCTTGCGGCAGTCTGGGCGTAGAGGCCGTCGTCGAGTTGGAGGAAGCCGCTGAGCCGAGCGACCGGAGACTCACCCGCTTCGCCCCGCCGCAGGCGAAGATCGAGGTTGCCCGCCTGGTTTGGGTCGAGCACCGTGCCGGATGGTCCGGTCTGGGCCAGCACGCGATCCCCGAACCTTCGGCCGAGATTGCCCGGCTGGTTTGGGTCGAGAACGGTTCCCGACGGGGCGGGAATTGTCTCGGTGAGTTGGGCCCAGCGTTCTTCGGAGACCGCCGACATCGGCAGTCCCTCGCCTGCCGGGGCCTTGCCTATTGCCGTCAACAGGAGCCCGAGGCACGCCAGGGCCACGCCCCAGAGCGCGCGCGGCCGCCGATCATGGCGACGCGGGACCGCGGCGGCAACGAGAGGCAGGCGGGGCATGACAAACCGTTCAATCGATACAAATCGCCAACTGGAGGGCTGAGGAATTGCATCGTCGCCAGGCTCCGGGATTCCCCAAGCAAAACGATCGTTTCACGCCGGTGAAAGGGACCTCTTTTCCTGGTTTTCCCAACCCCTCTGCCCACCTTGCGAGAGCCAGGTATATTGGGCGAGTTAGGGCGGCGTAGCTCAGTTGGTTAGAGCACCGGCTTCATAAGCCGGGTGTCGCCGGTTCAAGTCCGGCCGCCGCTAGTGCCAAGTTTGCCGAGTGCCACGGTGTTTCGTGGCTCACCGGCCCCGCCTGGGGTCGCGCGGTGTCTCCGTAGTCTACGGAAACAGGGAACGCGACCATGAGAGTTCCGGGCATCAGTCGCCATCGTGCGACAGGTCAGTTCGTCACGCGGCTGTCGGGCCGCGATCACTACCTCGGCAAAGATGAGGCCGAGGCCAAGCGGAGACACGGCAAACTTGTCGCCTCCTGGCTGGCGAGCGGGAAGGCAAAAGATTTCGACAAGCCAGACCAAGACGGCCCGCTCTTGGCCGAGGTCGTCGACAAGTACCTCGACCACATTCGTGCCTACTACCGGCCGCCGTCGACCGAATACGAGGCACTGTCTCGCAATCTCTCCGGGCTGGGGCCGTGGTTGCTTGGCCCCGCCGATGCCTTCGGCCCGCAGCAACTCTCCGGGCTGCGAGCCACCTGGGTCGTCAACGGCAACGCCAGGACTCATGTAAATCAGCGCGTCGGGCGCGTCCTCCGGGCGTTCCGGTGGGCTGTTTCCGAGTGCCGCATCAAACCAGAGCAGTTGCTTGCCTTCAAGTCGCTGGCACCGCTGAAGGCTGGGCGCAGCGATACCAAAGAAACAGAGGCCCGCAGGCCCGTCGACGAAGCCGACTTCCGGGCGGCGCTGCCGTTCGTCACACCACCGCTCCGGGCTGTCCTCGAACTCCTGTGGCTAACCGGCGCTCGGCCATCCGAGATTCTTAAGATGCGAACAGGCGACGTTGACCGCAGCGGCTCGGTCTGGCTGTTCAAGCCGCGCCGCCACAAGAACAGCCATCGAGGGCAGGATCGGACGATCCCGCTCGGCCCTCAAGCCCAGGCGATCCTGAAGCCGTGGCTTCGGGCTGATCCCGATGCCTTCCTGTTTCAGCCTCGCGAGGCGATAGCGGAACTACGGCGCAGCCAAGAGCAGGAGCGGTGGGACGACAGGGATCGCGAGCGGAGAAGACAGGCCAAACGGGTCGACGGCGTCGAGAACCACCGTCAGCCCGGCGAGTTCTATGACCACCGCCGGCTGTCCTGCGCCGTAGCCAGAGCCTGCAAGTGGGCTGGCTGTGCTCACTGGAGCCCGTACCAGCTTCGCCATGCCGCTGGCACTCGCGTCGGCTTGCTCGAGGGAAGCGTCGACGCGGCTCGCGTTCAATTGGGCAAACGATCGCTATCGGACACGGCCCGGTATGCCACGCACGGCGACATCACTCGGGCTGTTGAACTCGCGATGCGGTATGGCTGACGAGGCGGCGCGGAAGATTCGTGTGCCAATTGCTTGACTGCCAGAGCGAACGTGACAGCGTTGCACATAGCGGTCGAGCCATCGAGCCCGCATTGCTGATGCGATGAGCGCGGCGATGGCAACAGCGGTGGATTCCCCCTCGGGACGTCAGCCAGCCGGCGGCCGCCGGGAGCATTGCTCCCGGGCTCTCGACAGAGCCTTGGCGAAGTGACGAACAAAGGCGACTGACGGCGAAGCCGTCGGAGTGGCTCAGGCCACTGGCCGGGCCTTTTTCTGATGCCAAAGCCTCTCTCCCGGGCCAACCGGCCCAAGCCCCCGGGGGCAATCTCTGTGGCGACGGCCTGCCGCCTCGCTGGTGCCTCGCCTTCTCTCGGCCGCTTCTGGGGCGTCTATGGCGTCGGCGGCCGTCGGCTCAAGACGTTCAAGGTTGGTCGCGTCGAGCACGTCCGGCTCGTCGACTTCCTTGCCTTCATGCGGACGGCCGAGGAAGACCGCCGGGCTGCGGCTCTCGAGCGGATCGCCAGGGTTGAATCGGCGATCAAGAACGGAGGTGCCTCGTGAGCAGCGACACTTCCACGGCCCGAGATGTCGCCGCTGCCTTCGGGCTCGATGGCGACACGATCGTTACGGTTGCCAAGGCGGCGCGAAGCCTTGGTGTCTCGACGAGCACTGTGTGGCGGTGGTCAACACGAGGCTCCGGCGGTCGCCGGCCCGACTTGGCTGCGCTGCCGGTCGATACCAACTCCTACCGCTTTGAGCCGCTCCACGCGGAGCCGGGCGACGGCGTGGCGAGGGCGTTTGAGAAACTGGGGAGGCAACTCGGCCGTGCCGCACAACCGTTCCTCCGGAGCTCGGATCCGCGGCGTTACGAACGCGTCTTCAACGTTGATGAGCCGCGTTGGCAGCCCAATCCGACTCCTCGCCGGCCTGGCATTTGTGCTGGAAGAGCACGGGGCGTGACCACGAGCCTGGCATGATCCGACGCAGTGAATCTCAAAAATGGGCCAACCCGGCTATCCGTCAATCAGCCCGCTCGTTGCCGCCCCCGCCAGCGAACAACGAGCCATCCGCACGCCACCATGCCACCGATCCCGCACAGCGTTAAACTTCCCGGTTCCGGGACAGCCGTGATCTGAAAGCCGGGAATATAGGCCCCTGATTGCGCTGAAGCGCCCAAATAATAGGGGGACACAGCCTGCTGGGCGCTGCCCCCATC
>JBJOHE010000129.1:0-3551 GCA_046047895.1 Planctomycetota bacterium
TAGTCGCATCCAATGCCTCGGAAATCAAGTGGGGCCGCAATCAGAATACGACGCCTACCGCGTCGAGTGGCTTCCAGTACGACACCTTTCTGGTGTCGACGGACAGCGGCGGAACGTGGTCGACGACGTCAGGCGGTTTCGCCATCGCGATGGACAACGCCGTTGCCATCAACGTCGTGCCCGAGCCGTCGGCTACGCTCCTGCTTGGCCTGGGGGCCGTCGGCGGCTTGGGAATATCCGTCCTTCGCAGGAACTGCGGTCGCCTCACGAACCGCGAGGAAGGCCGAATGCCGCACCGATAGTCATCGGGGCCGAGCTTAGCCGAGGGTTCACGCCGGCTCACACCCTCGCAGCCGCCCGCCCTCCGTCGACTTTTCCGACTTTCTCCGGCCTCAATTCCTGCGGCGTAATCCCGGTTTTCTCGGCCCCCCTCGCGGGCCCTCCGGAAGCCCTCTAATCTTAGAGGGTAGGCAAGGCACGGCAGAGCGTTCCCCACAAGAGCGTGCGCGGATGACCGATGCTGAATTCTCCAAACTGATGGCCGCGGCCACGCTGCTTGTGAGCGAGCAGCAATGGCAGCGGGCCCGCGACCACCTCGAACGGGCCCTCGCCCTCGTGGCCAAGGAGCATGGGGGCGACCACCCCAACCTCCTGCCCGTGCTCGACCCGCTCGTGCAGTGCTGCGAGAAGCTGGGCGACAAGCGTGCCGCGGAAGACTATCGCGACCGGGCGATCACGCTCACGATCGCATCGCGGCTGGCCCGCGGCCGGGTGCAGGCGACCCAGTTCAACGACTACAAGACCGCCGAACAGCTCTTCCTGGAGGCGCTCAACGCCGCCGAGCCCCACTTCGGCCGCCGTCACCGCGAAACGGCGACGGTGCTCACCAACTACGGCTCCTGCCTGAGAAGCCAAGGCCGCTTCCACAAGGCCCTCGGCTACCTCGAAGAAGGCCTCGACATCCGCAAGGATCTGCTCGGTCCCGAACATGTCCACACCGCCCAGAGCTACTGCGAGGTGGGCAAGACCTACCGGATGACAGGCCGCTTCAAGGAGGCCGAACACCTCCTGCTCGAATCGCTGCGAATCCGCACGAAGGAACTCGGCCCCCGGCATCCCGACGTGGCCGACAGCCTGAACGGCCTGGCCGGGCTCTACCGTGAACTCGGCCGCTACGACGAAGCCCGCCCGCTCGCCGAAGACGCGCTCCGGATCCGCGAGGAGGCCCTCGGGCCCGACCATGAACTCACTGCCGCAAGCAAGAACAATCTGGCGCTGATCCTGGCCAGAGATCGCACGCCGTCGGCGGGCAACGGACAGGCGGCGAAGCTACCCCAGACCGAGGAGCCGCCCGCCGTCGTCGTGACGCCGGCAAAGCGGCCGGCCCGCGAGCCGATTCGAGTGAGCGGCACCGCGATCGGCATCCCGCTGGCGATCGCCTTGATTGGCGCCGGGCTGTACTTCTCCCCGGCCTCCATCCGTCCCCTGCTTGCGGTGACAGCGGGAGGCATTCTCGCCGCCATCGTCGGCCTGATGACGCTCGTGATGGTGGTCTACGACCGCTCGTGGGACGAGCAGCTCCGGTCGGTGGCCATCTGGCTACGGCGGACGATGCAGGAGAAAGATGAGCCGCTCGTGGACGACAGCAAGGGCCTCGGCACCCAGGTGGCCGCCGACCGCTTCGCCCTTGAAGACGACGCCAAGCTCGTCCAACTCGATGCCCCCAATGCCCGCCGGCTCGCCCGGCAGGATCCGCTCGTGCTCAACCATGTGCGGGCGATCTCGGAAAGCGCGGCCTACGAACTCTCCCGCCAGCGGGGCCGACTCGAACTCAACGGCCTCGTCAACTTCCCCAGCAAACTGGCCCGGCCGCTGAAGTCCCACGAGGGCATGCTGTTCCTGAACGGCGTCCAGCAGCTCTCGGAGGCGGCCGCCGCCCACATCGCCCGGCACCGGGGCGACCTCCACCTCGACGGCCTGTTCGAAGTCAGCCCCGAAGTGGCCAAGCACCTGGCCGCCCACAAGCCGGGGCTGCTCTCGCTCACCGGCCTGCGAACGATCGACGAAGCGGCCGCGACCGCCCTGGCCCGGCACCGCGGCCGAGTGCTGCTCACCGGCCTGCGGCTCGTGAGCAACCGCACCCGGCAGATCCTCCAATCGAGCAGCATGGTGCAACTGCCTGAGGACATCCAGACGCGGGCGTCCTGAGCCCAGATCCTTGGCACCCTGGCCGGCCCTCCACCGAGCCCGGGCTGCCGCGGCTCAGGCCCGGCCGCGGAGCATCAGATTCCAATAGAGCCAGGGGAGAAACCAGCCCTTGAACAGCCACATGCTGTACCGCTCCTTCGACTGGTCGATCGGAAACGACTCCATCGGCTTGCCGTCGTAGTCGAACTCCGCGAGCACCATCTTGCCGTAGCCAGTGACGACGGGGCAGGACGTGTAGCCCTTGTAGGATGCCGTCAGCGGCCGGCCGGCCATCGCGGCCTGGAGGTTCTCTACGAGCACGGGGGCCTGCTTGCGGATCGCCGCGCCGGTCTTCGAGGTCGGCAGGCCGGCCGAATCGCCGAGGGCGAAGACGTTTGCAAACTTGGGGCTCTGGAGCGTGTGCTTGTCGGCGGCACACCAGCCGTTCTCGTCGGCGAGCGGGCTCGAGCGCACCAGGTCAGGTGGCCCCATCGGGGGCGTGACGTGGACCATGTCGTAGGACACCACCGACCGCTCCTTGGTGTCCATGTGCTCGAGCACGGCCTCGTGGGCATCGGGCCGCAGCTCGACGAGGTTGCGGCGAAATTCCGCCTCGATTCCCTTGCGCTCAATCACCCGCTCGAGCGTCTTGCGATACTTCTCGACGGCGAAGATCTGCTTCTGCGGCGTGGCGAAGACCACCCGCGAGCGATCGCGAACCCCCTGCCGCCGGAAGGCGTCGTCGGCCAGATACATGATCTTCTGCGGCGCACCGCCACACTTCACGGCAGTGTTGGGCATCGTGAAGAGCGCCGTGCCCCCCTTGAAGCTGCGGATGCACTCCCAGGTGTAGGCGACATGCTCGTAGGAGTAGTTGCTGCAGATCCCGCGGGTGCCGATGCCCTCGATCAGCCCGGGAATCGCGGTCCAGTTGATCTGGATGCCGAGCGCCACCACGAGCCAATCGTAGGTGATCCGCTCGCCGCCGACGGTCGTGATCGCGTTTTCATTGGGCAACAGGCCGGCGACCCGATCGCGAATCCAGGTGGTGTTTCGCGGGATGTAGTCGGCCTCGCGGCGACGGCTCGTCTCGCGGGGAAACACCCCGGCGCCCACGAGCGTCCAGAGCGGCTGGTAATAGTGGTGCTCCGAGGGCTCGACGATCGCGATGCCCACGCGGGAATCGGCCCGCCGCAGCCGCGCCGCCACGGTCACTCCGGCGGTGCCCCCGCCCAGGATCAAAACGGGAACGTGTCGGGACTGCACAGCCGCTGCCATCGGGATCTCCTTCAGTCGGACAACCGGAGGATATGCCACCCCCTCCACAAAAACAGATTATGTCGCGACATATCGACACGTCAAGT
>JBJOHE010000130.1:0-5289 GCA_046047895.1 Planctomycetota bacterium
GCGGCTCGTTGTGGAGGTCGATCCCGATCACGGCCCGCGAGTCGGCGTAGCGGGTGGCGAGCATCGCCAGGTTGTCGATCCAGACGTTCTCGGGATAGGCGGCCGTGTACCAGAGCCCCGAACCGTTCGGGCCGCTGCCGGCGTCGGAGCGATGGTGGTCGAGGATCACCCGCAGGCCGATCTCGCCGGCGTAGCCGACGATCGCGTCCATCACCTCGATGCCATTGAGCCCTTGGAGGTCGGGATTCTTTGAGAAGTCGATCCCATTGGGAGTGCTCGCGGGATCGAGCAGCTGATCGCTGTAGGGCAGCCGAATCGTGTTGAAGCCGAGCGACTTCATCTGGTCCATCATGTCGCGATAGCCACGGGTCCAGAGGCCATGCGGCGCGTAATTGGCCGTCTCGAGGCCGAACCAGTTGACTCCGGCGATCCGGACCGCGGAGCCCTCGGAGTCGAGGATCTGGCTGCCGCTCGTCTGGAGATACCAGCTGCCGGCGACGGGTTCTGGCACAGGGGTCGGCGCGGGCGGAGTGACGGGATCGGGCGTCGGCGTGGGGGTCGGAGTCGGCGTGGGCGTGGGCGTCGGGGCCGGCGTGATCAAGGCGTCGAAGGCGACCGACAGGTTCGTCGCTCCGGCCGCGCCACCGGCCGACTTCGCGGTGAACCCGAACGAGGTCGACCCGTCGACCGCAAGGCCGCCGTTGTAGTCGGCATTGGTCACCACATAGGTGGTGCCAGTGCGGGACACGATCGTGCCACTCCAGAGGCTCTCGATCTCGCCGGCGAGGTCGAAGCTGGCCGTCCAGGCGGCGACGGCCGCGCCGCTCGTGTTGGTGACCGTGATGGACCCGCCGTAGCCCGTGCCCCAGTTCGAGGTCTCGGTGTAGGTGATCGAGCCGGAGGGCTGCGGCGCGGGCGTGGGATCGGGGGTCGGCGCGGGAACTGGATCGGGCGCGGGATCGGGATCGGGGGTCGGCGCCGGATCAGGAGTGGGAGTGGGTTCGACCGGTGTCGCGGCCGCGAAGTTCACCACGAGATTCGCGGGAGCGGCGTTGTTGGAGTTGATTCGGGCGGTGAAGCCGAACGAGGCCGAGCCCCCCGGGGCGACGGCGGCGTTGTAGTCGGCATCTTCGATCACATACCGCGATCCGGTGCGAGACTGGACCCGGGCATTCCAGATGTCGATGATCTCGCCGTCGAAGTCGAAGCTCGCCGTCCAGCCGGTCGACGTCGAACTGCTGGTGTTCGTCACGAGCATCGCGCCATTGAGCCCGTTGCCCCACCAGCCCGTGCGGGCATAGACGCCCCAGCCGTTGGGCTGGCTCACCGGCGTGTCGGGATCAGTCGCAGGAGGAGCAACGGTGTCACCGGCGACAGTGATGGCCGTGGGCGCGGCCAACTGGCTCGGGTTGCCCGCCGTGGCGACGAACCCAAACGAAATCTTCTCGCCCGGCTCGAGCGAAGGATTCCAGGCCGGACCCCGGACGGTGTAGGCCCCGCCGTCACGGGAGACGATCTCGGCATCCCAGATCGAAGCGATCGTGCCGCCGAAGTCGAAGGTGGCCGTCCAGTTCTCGACCGCGTCGGTGCCCTGGTTGTCGAGCGACACGCTTCCCTGGGCGCCACCCCCCCAGAAGGAAAGCTGGGTGTAGTCGGCGACCACGCCAGCCAGAAGCGCGCGGGGCTCGAGCGATTCACCGGCCAGATTCGGACGGGCCTGCTCGCGGCGGGCCCGCTGCCTTCGCTCGAGCCGCCGCCGCTGCTGCCGGGAGAGGCCGCGAGTGCGGTCGGTGCCATCGAATCCGTCGAAACTGCCGAACAACGACGAATCAGTCATGATAGGGCCTCCAGGGGGGTGCAGGCGAGGATGCCGCACCGAGCGACGGGCTTGCGAGCCCATCAAGCGTTCGGCACGTGACAACCACTCCTACGCGTCGCCCCTGACGCCGGTTCATTTGGTGATATCCGAGGGCTTCGGCTGCTGCAAGGAATGGGCGGCCGCACGAGTCGGACCCGCCCGCCATCACCAGCGGCCGGTCAGGCCGGGTGCCCGGCTGCCACACAGACAGACTTCGATCCCCAAGGCCCGGGCCGTGGCCGCCTTGGTGAGCGCCGCCCGGTCGGCCCCGGCCGCGTCGCGGGCGTAGGCCACCTGCACATGGTTGGCCTTGTGGCGGGCCATCATCTGATCGCGGGTCACGCCATGGGTGACCGCGTGCATGATCGGCCACTGCGGCGTGGTGGCGTCGAGCCGACGGCGGGTCTCGGCGGCCGGCAGGGCGACCACGCTGCCGCGGCCAATGTCCATGCAGAGCTGCTCGCGGTCGCCACTGCCATCGACCCAGATCCTGCTCCAGACGATCTCGCCCGGCTTGCTCACGCCGGCCAGCGTGCTGCCTCCCAGCCGGAAATACATCGGCGGCTGGCGGAAGCCCTCCGCCCCTTTCCAGCCGCCGGTGAAGTGGCTTGGAGGCGCGGCCCCCGAGATCTCGAACACCCAGACCCACTGGTCGGTGGTGCCCGATTGGTCCCAGTCGCCCCAACGGATGTCATGGAGCGTGTTTTCGACCGGCTCGCCCAGGGCCTCGTGCACCCGCTGGGTCAGCAGCCCGTCGAGGCCGGCGCACTCATCGACTTCGTTGAAGTGGACGAGCGGCTTGCCCTTGAAGAGCACGCGGCTCGAGCCCTCAGCGGTCACCGGCGGCCGCTTGGAATCGTTGAGCATCCCCTCGACCAGATCGCTTGCCGGCAGCAGATCCTTGAGGCCCTGCTGATACTGGATGCCGATCAGATCGCAGCCGTAGCGGTCGGCCAGCCGGACCGCCGCGATGTACATCCGGCACTGGAGGAGCACCTGCTGGCGGGTGAGTTCGGTCGCGTCGTCCTTGCCGAGGTGAAACCTCATCCCGGCCTTCTCCAGCCAGCGAAACACCTCGCGGGCCTCCTGCTCGCCCACCCGCATCGTCTCGTAGTAGAGGGCCGACTGGCTGAGCCGTTCCTTGAACACCCCGGTCGCGTGCAGCAGCCGGTCGGGAATGATCGCGTTTTCCATCCCCATGCAGCCCTCGTCGAAGACCCCCATCAACGCCTTGCGAGACACGAGGTCGGTGGCGATTGAATCGGCGAGCGTCTGAATCGCCGCCGGGATCTTCACGGTGTCGAGCGGCACGACATGGCTCGTGTCGTGGTGCACCGCGCGGGTGTCGAGCCAGGCCTGGAGGTGACGGGTGAACGACGGGCTCGCAAAGTCGTCGGCCCAGAGCGTGGCATAGGGCACCCCCGATTTGGTGAGCGACCCATTGAGGTTGAGCATCCCGACCAGGCCCGGCCACTGCCCCGACCAGTTGGCCACCGTGAGGATCGGCCCGGCATGGGTGGTGAGGCCGGGCAGCACATGATTGGAATACTGCCAGACCGCCTCTGCCACGACCAGCGGCACCGCGGGGTCGATGCCGGCGAAGACCTCGAGTCCCTCGCGGGCGCTGGCAATGAAGCCATGGCCCCGCTTCCTGGACACGGCGTGGCCTCGCTCAAGCTGCCAGCCCGCTCGGCCGAAGGCGGCCGTGAGGTCGGCCTCCATCTTTCTCTGTGCCGGCCAGCAGACCCGGTTGGCCTCCTCGCGGAGGTCGCCACTGGCCACGAGCGCGGCCCGGCGGCCGCTGGAGACACGACGTGCAGGCATGAAACCCCCGACGGGAATGGTGGGATGCGTGGATGAACCCACGCCGAGCGATTCCTTGACCCGGCACGGGCGACCCGCGGGCACTATACTCTCGGCTCTTCCCGCGGTTCCACGGCCGCGGGGCCGTCCCTCACGAGAAACCGCATGTCCCGCATGTCGTTGGTCCGATCGGCCGGTCCGTTGCTGGTTGCGGGCCTGGCCTTTGTCGCAGGCCTGCTCGTGGGCCAGGGCTGGCCGGAGACATCCCGCCTCCCCATCGCCCAGGCCATGTCGTCGCTCGCCGACCAGACCTTCGCGGTCTGCACGGCGCCGATCGACCGCAATGTCGAAGGGCTCTTCATCCTCGACTTCGAGACCGGAGACCTCACCGGTGGCGTGCTTGCCCAAACCGGCAAGTTCGCCGCCACCTACCGGCACAACGTGCTCGAGGACCTCGGCATCGAGGTGGGAGCGGTGAAGAACCAGCGGTTCATGATCGTGCCGGGCATGGCGAGCGTGGGCAGCCCGGGCACCCGGATGGGCACGTCGGTGCTCTACGTGACCGATGCGGCGACGGGCGCCACCGTGGCCTACGGGATCCCCACCGGGGGCAAGCCGGGAGCGGCCGGAGCGGCGGCGCTGGTGCCGCTCGACATCGCCCGGCCGCGGGGCGGTGGGCCGGTGCCGTGAGCGAGTCTTCGAGAGGAACCGGCGGCGAATCACCGTCGCTGCTCGTCAATGGCCGGCCCACGCCGCTGCCGGCGGGCCGCACCCTCGCCGAGGTACTGGCCGGGGCGGGCCTGGCCAACCGGCCGGTGGCGGTCGAGGTCGATGGCGAGGTCGTGCCGCGGAGCCGATTTGCAGAACCCTCTCTCGCCGGCGGCGAACGGATCGAGATCGTGACCTTCGTAGGCGGCGGCTGACCGGCGACAGATGAAACGCAACGACTTCTTCAAGTCCCTGAAGCGGCGTCACCTGGTGGGTCGGGGCTGCTCGTGCTCCATCGCCGGACGTTGGAACCTTCGCGTTGTCGCCGCCGACCCGCGTCGGCTCCGGCTTGTGGTCGCCGGGCGAAGCCCTGCTCCCGGAACTTTGAGGCTGTGTCACCTGGTGGGTCGGGGTTGCTCGTGCCATGTCGCCGGACGTTGGAACCTTCGCTCCGTCGCCGCCGACCCGCGTCGGCTCCGGCTTGTGGTCGCCGGGCGGAGCCCTGCTCCCGGAACTTTGAAGCGGCGTCACCTGGCGGGTCGGGGTTGCTCGTGCCATGTCGCCGGACGTTCGCTGCGGCCTTCCCGGCCTTCGCTCACTCCGAGGCGGCTGCACTCCGCCATCCTGGCTTCGTTTGCCGCCTAGGCCGTCTCCATTGGCACGGGCAGCCCCTCCCTGCAACGTTTTTTGGAAGGCTCCAGGAATCACGATGATCCTTGAAACAGAAAACCCTTCAGCCGTAGAAGATGGTCCGCTCGTGGTGGGTGGTGTGACGCTTGCCAGCCGGCTGATCGTGGGCACCGGGAAGTATGCGACCTACGCCGACATGGCCCGGTGCCTCGCCGAATCGGGCACCGATTGCGTGACCGTCGCGGTGCGGCGGGAGCGGCTGGTGAACGCGGCCGGCGAGAACATCCTCG
>JBJOHE010000131.1:0-4343 GCA_046047895.1 Planctomycetota bacterium
ACGGGCATCCCCGACCAAGGCAGGCCCCGGAACTGAGGCCTTCATACCAGACCCGTGTACCAGACCCGTGTACCAGAAGACCCGTGGCCGCAGGCTTGTAGCCTGCGGAATCCGGGCTCCATCGGCATGAACGTCGCCCCGCCCAAACCCGCCCTCTCAGGCACGCAGCGGGCAAAGCCCGCGCCGCGTGCCATCCGCGTCGCCCCGCCTCGACGTCAATCCGCGCAGACAGGGCAACCACTTAGCAGAGGCCGCACGCCATCGGCCGCCGGGATGGCGGCCGGCCGGGCGGAGGCCCGGCAAGCTCAGCGGGGCCAGGGATGGCCCGCTGAGCGCTAAAACCGCATGGCCCGCTGAGCGCTCAAACAGCCCGCTATGACAGCTTCCAGTTGTCGACGTGCTTGATCTCGATGCCGGCCTGCTTGGCGAGTTGGCCGACGGTCTGCTTGTCGTCCTTGACGAAAGGCTGCTCGAGGAGGACGCACTGGGCGAAGAAGTTTCGCAGCCGGCCCTCGATCATCTTGGCGATGATGTTTTCCGGCTTGCCTTCGGAGCGGGCGGCCTCGGTGAGGATTTCCCGCTCCTTCTCGACCACGGCCGGGTCGAGGTCTTCCTTGGTGACCGCCTGGGGGGCGAGCGCGACCACATGCATGGCGATGTCTTTGGCCGTCTCGGCGGCTGCCGCTGCACCTGCGCCGGCAATCTCGACGAGCGATGCCTTGGAGCCGTCGTGGTGGGCGTAGCCGCCGCAGGGGGCGTCGACCCGCTTGATCCGCGAGAGTTCGAAGACCTCCCGCATCCGGTTGAAGAGGTCGTCTTTGAGTTCGCCGAGCGTCTTGTCGGGATGGGCCAGGCTCTTCTGGGCGAGCAGCTCGTCGGCCGTGGCGGCGCCGGGGCCGAGGGCCAGCGTCTTGGCGATGTCGTTGCAGAAGTCCTTGAAGTCGGGGCTGCCGGCCACCGGCGGGCTCTCGCACTTCAGTTCGATGATCGCGCCAACGCCCTTCGCAGGGTCGGTGTAGACGGCGAGCCGGCCGCACGAGGTTTCGCGGTCGGCCCGCATCGACTGGGTCTTGATGCCCTGCTTCCGCAGCCACTCGACCGCCTGGTCGGTGTTGCCGCCGCACTCGGCGAGCGCCTTCTTGCACTCCATCATCGGGAGTCCGGTCTTTTCCCTGAGCGCCATCACGGCGGCGGCGGTGATCTCGGCCATGGTCATCTCCTGCGGGCTTGGAAGGGTGAACGGAACACACGGGACGGCCGGAGGCGATCACCCCCGGCACCGTCGCGATCATGAACGAGGGGCCGAACGAATCCAGCCGTCTATGCCTGGCTCAGGCCGTCGGCTTGGGGACCGACCGCTTGGCGACCATCGGCCGGGCCCGGGGCTTGGGCTTCGAGCCTTCGCCTTCGGCGGCAGCCTCACTCCCCTCGCCCGCCGTCTGCGAGGTGACGGCCGCGTCGGCCTTCCCCTCGAGGATGGCGTCGGCCAGCCGGCCGGCCACGAGCTCGATCGAGCGGATCGAATCGTCGTTGCCCGGGATCGGCAGGTCGATCACGTCGGGATCGCAGTCGGTGTCGATCAGGGCCACGGTGGTGATTCCCATCTTCCGGGCCTCGTTGACGGCGTTCTTCTCCTTCTTGGGATCGAACACCACCAGGCACTCGGGGAGCCGCGACAGCGTGCGGATGCCGCCGAGGTTCCGCAGCATCTTGCGATGCTCCCGGCGGAGCGACGACTGCATCTTCTTGGAATAGTGGGTGAACGACTCGCTCGGAATCAGGGCCTCGAGCTCTTCGAGCCGGGCCAGCCGGTTGCGGATCGTGCGGAAGTTGGTGAGCGTGCCACCGAGCCAGCGGTCGCTGACATAGGGCATTCCGCAGCGGGCGGCCTCGCGGGCCACGGCTTCGGCGCCCTGCCGCTTCGTGCCCACGAACAGCACGAGGCTGTTGGTCGCCGCAACCTGCTTGAGATACTTCCGGGCCCGGAGCAGGCCGCGGATCGTCTCGCGGACGTCGATAATGTGGATCAGATTCTTGCGGCCGTGGATGTAAGGCCGCATCTTCGGGTTCCAGCGACTGGCGCGGTGGCCAAAGTGGACGCCGGCTTCGATGAGTTCCTGGGCCAGGACGTTCGACACGCTCGTTGACTCTTTCAGGCTGCGGGGGATCTGGGGAAGGAAAAACGGGCTCTCGACCGCGAGCGGGAGAGCTCCGCAAACTATCGGCTTTTTAGGGCGAATGTCAATCGCCGTGGGCCCCCGGTCGGCGGATTCGGCCTCGGGACCCCTTGAAAACCGGCGGAGGCTTGAATCGCCGGGAAGGCCCGAACTAGACTCCGCCCGGCGTTTTCGGCTGTTTTCGGCCCCGCCGCGTCCCGCCAGCCCAACCGGTTTCCATGCGTCACGTCATCTCGGCTACCGTCCAGAACGTCCCCGGGGTGCTCGCCCACGTCTCTGGGATGCTCGCGTCCCGCGGCTACAACATCGACAGCCTCGCCGTCGGGGAGACGGAAGATCCCGGTTTTTCTCGGATGACCTTCGTGCTCCGGGGCGACGACCGGGTGCTCGACCAGGTCCGCCGGCAGCTCGAGAAGATCGTCACGGTCGTCCGGGTGGACGACATCAGCTCCCGCAACTTCGTCGAACGCGACCTGATGCTGATCAAGGTGGCGGCCGAGGCAGGCCAGACGCGGACCGAGGTCAAGGAGCTGGCGGAGATTTTCCGCGGCCGGATCGTCGACGTCGCCCCCGACAGCGTGATCGTGGAGATCTCGGGCACCGAAAAGAAGCTCGAGGGCTTCATCGAACTGATGCGGCCCCACGGCATTCTCGAACTGGTCCGCACCGGTCGGATCGCGATGGTGCGGGGGAGCCCGGTCACCCGCGAGACAACGGAGGCGGCCGACGGCGTCGCGCCCGGGGTCGCCGGAGCTGAGTCGCTCGCCTGAGCTTTGCCGGCCGGTTGAGGCCGCCGGCCTGCCGTCGTATCCCTTTCCCACACTCGGTCATCGTTCACAGTCCCCCCAACGTTCGCCCCTTCGGAGCCCACGCCCTTGCCCGCCACGATTTATTACGACGCTGACGCCGATCTCAAGGATCTCGCCGGCAAGACGATCGCCATCATCGGCTACGGCTCGCAGGGCCACGCCCAGGCCCAGAACCTGCGGGACAGCGGCCTGAACGTGGTCGTGGCCCAGCGGCCGGGCGGGCCCAACTACGATCTCGCCAAGAGCCACGGCTTCGAGCCCATGTCGGTGGAAGACGCCGTCAAGCAGGCCGACCTGATCAACATCCTCCTGCCCGACGAGTTGCAGGGGGATGTCTACAAGACGTCGATCCGGCCGAACCTCAAGCCCGGTGCCGTCCTGATGGCGAGCCACGGCTTCAACTTTCACTTCGGCCAGGTCGAGCCCCCGGCCGGCCACGACATCCTGCTCGTGGCCCCCAAGGGCCCAGGCCACCTCGTGCGGAGCGAGTATGTGAAGGGGGGCGGCGTGCCCTGCCTGATCGCGCTCGGCCCGGGAGCCAGCGAGCAGACCAAGAAGATCGGCCTGGCCTACGCCAAGGGCATCGGCGGCACCCGCGGCGGCGTGATCGAGACGACGATCGCCGAGGAGACCGAGACCGACCTGTTCGGCGAGCAGGCGGTGCTCTGCGGCGGTGTGTCGGAGCTGATCAAGGCCGGCTTCGACACGCTCGTCGAGGCGGGCTACCAGCCCGAGATGGCCTACTTCGAGTGCCTCCACGAGATGAAGCTGATCGTCGATCTCTTCTATCAGGGCGGCCTCGAGTACATGCGATACAGCGTGTCGAACACGGCCGAGTACGGCGACTACACCCGCGGCAAGCGGATCATCACCGATGAGACCCGGGCCGAGATGAAGAAGATCCTGGAAGAGATTCGCTCCGGAGAGTTCGCCCGCGATTGGATCCTCGAGAACCGCGGCGGCGCCGCGATGTTCAAGACCACCCGGCGCCGCGAGCGGGAGCACAAGCTCACCGAGACCGGCCGCCGGCTCCGCAAGATGATGAAGTGGATCGAAGCCAAGGAGACCTGAGCCGCCGATGACCGCTGCCGAACTCGAATCCCGCCGGCTTTACGAACAGCTCGCCCCGGGCGACCGGGTGGAGGTGGTGCACGGCGTCACGGTCGGCTCGAGCGGCGCCTGGCAGACCACGACGGTCGGCCGGGTGCTCCGCACGGAACGGCGGCGGCACGGCCTCCACTTCCGGCGGAATCCCGACGACAAGGTCTACAGCGACGTGCTGATCCTGGCCCGCGACGACGGCGAACTCACCACGGTCACGATGGACGAGTTCACCCGGCTGAAAAAGCTCTGACCG
>JBJOHE010000132.1:0-5805 GCA_046047895.1 Planctomycetota bacterium
GGTCGAGGTTCCGCCCACCGGATTCTCGCCCCCCGGGCCGGCGAGAAAAAAGTTGCCGACGAAGTTGTTGAAGCTCGGCTGACCGCTGGCGCCGGTGCCTGCGGTGCCGAGCCAGTTGTAGAAGACGTTGTTGCGGAAGTCGTTGATCGGGCCGCTCCCCACAGAACTCCCCACCCGCGGAAGCCGGCCCTTCTGGTGGGCGTAGAGATTGTGGTGCACGCTCAACTGGGCGCCGCTGCCCATCTGAAAGAGCGAACCGAAAGCATGGCCGGTATAGGTGCCGTTCGTGTCGAGGTTGGGGTAATTCTGCCCCTGAGCGATGTTCGTGTACTGCACCGTCAGCCTGTCGGCCACTTCATTCGCGCTGATGTGCTCATCGGTCGCGAAGAAGGTCGAGCAATGGTCGATCACGATGTTCTGCCCGCTGATATCAAAGGCGTCGTAGACGTAGCTGTCGGGCATGCCGTCGGCCCCGATCCCGCGGGTGCCGTAGCCGGGCGCCACGGTGAGGTTGCGAATGATCGAGTTCGAGCCATTCACCTTGACCACGCCGCCGATGATGGCGATGCCGCCGGGGGCGGTCTCCCCGGCGACCGTCACGTTGCTGCCGATGTTCAGCCGGCATTGGCTGTCCCAGCTACCGAGGTCGATCGTGCCACCGACATCAAAGACGATCGTCCGCGGCTGAACGACGCCGTTGACGGTGAAGTTCGCGTCGCTGAGCCCGTAGGCGAGGGTGCCGGGCGCCGCGCGATTCGGATCGTTGTAGCGGCCTGCCAGGCTCGTCACGTGATACACCGCACCGCCACGGCCCCCGGTCGCCAACCGGCCAGCCCCGTCAGCGCCAGGAAAGGCGACGAGCTGGCCGGCGGCCGTCGCCGCCAGGAGCCAGCCACCCAGACAGGCTCCGATCCCGAAACCGATCGCCTTCGGTCGGTCGCTCATCGCCGGCCCCTCAGCCGCACCGCGAAAGCCAGCCCCACGGCCACCGCCGCGAGGCCGCTCGGCTCCGGTACGGCCGCAGCCCCGCCGAGTCCAGCGGTCGCCCCGACATAACGGCCCGCGTTGTACGCCCCGGCCGAGTTGATCGACACGAGATCGAACACGTTGGTCACTCCGTCGTAGTTGGCGTCGCCCGTGCTCCAATCAGCCGTCTGCCCGGAGTTGTATCGCCCGCCGGAGTTGATGCCCACCAGGTCGAACACGTCGACCTGCCCGTTGAGATTGACGTCGCCGACCGCCGCATAGGCCGCCACGGCCGTACCGTCGTCGGCAATCGTGTACCCAACCGCCCGGCCCTGGGGAGCGGCGGCAGCGGCCGTGGAACCGATTCCGTTCGTGCCTCGCCAGGTGCCTCCCGCCCGGCCAGCCAGGATGCCCGCCCGCAACTCGGCCGCGGTGACGCCCCCCGCGGCGATCGTCAGCCGTCCCGTGCCAAGGTCGATCAAGCCCCCTTCGAGAAACAGTCCTCGGGCCGAGGCCTGCACGCCGCCTGCCAAGGTCAGCCGCGATCCCGATTCCATCACCACCGTGCCGCCGCCGAGCCCCTCGGTGCTGGTCACTTCGACCGTCCCGCCCCGAACGAAGAGCGCACCCGCGAGCGCGTTGGCCGCGCTGAGAATGAGCGTGCCTGAGCCCATCTTGATCACGTCCGATTGGCTGGTGATCGTCGGCTGGCCCACCGCCGCCTGGGTGTGGCGGCCGGAGGCGATCGTGAGCGAGAGCGGCGCCGGCCTGGCGGCGTCGAGCACGAGACGCGGCGCATAGGTTCCCGCCGCCGCGGGAGCGGTGCCGTCGAGCAGGTTCGTCGCCTCGGCCGACGCGACGCGAAACTGGCTGCTGCCGGTGTCTTCGCGGACGAAGAGCAGCGTGGCCAGGCCGGACGATGGCGTGCCCTCGAACGACGACGCGAGGTTGAGAAACACCGCCAGGTTCGGATTGTCGAAACCGATCGTCTGCCCCTGCAGTTCCCCGCGGGTGGTGAAGGTGCCGAGCGAGAGCAGCTTGTCGGTCACGAGGCCGGGCGTGCCGCTCATGCCGTCAAACTCGAGGCCGGGCGCCGAATCAAAGCGCACGGCCGATTCGATCCAGTCGAACCCGGCCGCGTCGTGCTCGAGCCCGTAGACTTGGATTCGCTGGCCCGCTTCCATCGTCCGAAAGGCGGTCAACTCCAGTCGGGCGTCGCGGATCGAGCCAGGCGCCACGCCCGCCAGGTCAAACCGCACCAGCGCCATCTCGTTGCGGGTGCCAGCTTGGCCTGTCCAGCGGACGTCGAGCGCAGGGCCCGCGCCCGAACCAGCGCTCGTGGCGGCGAGGCCCCCGTTTTCGCTCACGGTGGCATCCGCGGCCCGACCAGCGGCGGCCGAGACCGTGATCGGGCCCGTGGCCTGCGGGCTGAACGACGCGGCCGACGCCGACCGGGAGTGGAGGTAGTTTTCCAGCCAGGTGTAGCCGTTGGCCGCGACGACGTTGCCGTTTTTCACAGCCGGATTGAGGCCATTGGCGATCGCGTACCAGTCGGGGAGCCCGTCGCGGCTGGTGTCGACCGTGGCCGGGCCGGTCGGCAGCACGGGCCAGCCGCCGACTTCCGTCTGCGAGTCGATGTGGTCGCCCGTCTGGTTCAAGACGCTCCGCACGATCCGCCGATCCACCGGATCACGGTAGTAGTTCGCCCCAGCCCGACTGAGCACCTGGATGTAGGCCTGCCGGGCGTCGGTAGCCTGCACGGCCGGCAACTCGAAGGGCGTGGCGGCCGTCGTCCAGGCACCCGAGAGGATGCCGCTCGTGCCCCCGTCGAGCACGCCGTTTTTATTGCGATCGAGCAGGTTGCCCGACGAATAGATCGCGGTGGTCGTGGCCCCGCCGTAGAACAGGCTCGTGGCGGTCGTGTTCGGCCCCGACACGCCGTAGTTTCCCACCAGGTTGAGCTGCAGCTGCTCCGTGCTACCGCCGCTGTAACCGAAGCGATCTCCGGGATTGGCGATCACGTTGTTGACGAAATCGAGCGTGGTGGTCTGCCCGGCCACGCTCGACCCGCCCGGCCGGGCGTTTCGGCTCCGGTTATCGGCGTAGAGGTTGTGGTGAAACGTGATGTCACCACCGTTGATCAGCGAGCCGTAGCCGTGATTGCCCTTCTCGTGGCCGGCCACGTGGAGGGCCTCGGTGATCAGCGACCACTGCACGGTCACGTTCGTGGAACCGTGGGTCACGGAAAGCGTCTCATCCACGCTCCAGCTGGCGCTCACATGGTCGATCATCACGTCGCTCGAGTTCGCCACCCAGAGCGAGTCGGGCTGGTACGGCACGAGCGGATCCCAGCTGTCGGTGTCGCCGGGCCGAAACCGCATGTATTGAAGGATCACATCGTGGGTGTCGGTCACCCGGGTCATCCGGTCGGCGATCGTGATCCCGCCGCCGGGGGCTGATTGACCGGCGATGGTCAGGCCGGGCTTGTTGATGACCAGGTCGGATTCGAGGCGGATCGTGCCGGCGACATCGAAGAGAATCGTCCGTGGACCGCTGGCCGAAGAGATCCCCGTCCGCAGACTGCCCGGGCCCGAATCGGCCAGGGTCGTGACGTAATACACGTCTCCGCCGCGGCCGCCGGTGGCGTACATGCCCGCCCCTTCGGCTCCGGGGAAGGCGATCCGGTCCTGACCGTCTGCATTGGCCCCGCCGACGGCCACCAGGCAGCCGATCAGCAGCAGGAGAGGTTTCCGCATCCGTCCGAGCCTCCGCACATCCTCCGGGGACGGCCTCCTCACGGCCGTTCTCGACCGCTCGAGGGTAGCCTGAAACCGGCCACGGCCGCCAGGTTCGGGCGGTTTCGGTTTCCTGCGAACCGGCTGCGGATTTCTGCGGTGTCTGGCGGCAGGCGGCGACCGATCCGAGCATGCCCGCAGCGGCCGCAGCCGCGGCGTCAGACTCGCTCGGTGAGCGCGGCCAGATCGTGCGGTGTAATCGGCCGGGCCGGCAGGAACGTCGGCGGTGCGTCACTGTCTGCTTGATCGGCAGCCGACAGGAAGACGCTGTCGGTGACGCACGCGTGGAGATCCACGTGGTGGTTGCGGGCCGAGCCGAAGCGATTGAGGAAGGAGATGCGGCCGAGCCGCGGACGGGACGGACGCGGTGTCTCGGCATCAGGGGCCCCGCCTGCCGCGCGACGGCGTCGGCGAGGTCGCGACGAAGCCGCCAGTCCGAAGCCAGCCTGGGCTTCATGACTGCACCGGTGCTATCATTGAAGCGCCAGGTCCAAGCAACGGATTGTCGTCGACACAAACGTGTTCGCTGCCGCGCTCACGAGTTCGACCGGAAGCAATCGGCGGGCGATCCGGACTTGCCTGTCCCGATCGGTGGTGCCACTCATGGGAATGGCCTTGGTTCACGAAGACGAAAGCGTGGCATCGCGACCGACGATCGCGGCGCGGTGCCCGCTGACCGTGAGGGAACGCGAGCAACTCGTCGATGCCTTTCTGTCCGTCTGCGAATGGGTGCGGATCGCCTTCCTCTGGCGGCCCAATCTGCCGGACGAGGCGGACAACCACCTCATCGAATTGGCGGTGGCCGGCGGGGCGTCGGTTGTCGTGACGAACAACGTTCGTGATTTGAGTCGGGGAGAACTCGTTTTTCCCGGTCTTCGGATCCTGACGCCAGCCCGATTCGTGAAAGCACTGGAGGTATCGCCATGACGACGTTGACCATCCGTATTCCGGACGACACGGCCGCTCGACTCCGCGAGTTGGCCCGCCACCGCGGCATCAGCCTCAACAAGTTGATGGAGGAGTTTTCAGCGACCGGCCTGGCGGAGTTCGACACCGAGACCCGGTTTCGGCTGCGTGCCGCCCGCGGATCGGCTACACGGGGCCTCGCGCTCCTCGATCGCTTGGATGCCCACCTCGGCAAGAAGCCGCCCCGGCGCGGCCAGCCGACAGGATAAATCGCTCCCGTCCCACTGACGGACGAGTATCGATGGTTGGGGCCATCCCCGCGGAGGGATCGGATCGCTTCAGGCTGCCCGGCAACGCATGCGGCGGCAGGCCGCCAGCATGCCCGCAGCAGCCGCAAGGCACAGCATCGCGGTGGCGGGCTCAGGCACGGCAGCCTGCGTAAAGCTCACGGCCTCGGTCGGATTGTCGGCCATCGCCAGTCCAGCGAGGCTGATCGTGCCGGTGCTGTACCCACCCGCGAAGCTGACGGAGTCGAAGCTGAAGTTCGCTTCGTTCTCGATCTGAGCCCAGGGGGTCGTGGCAGCCAGAGCGGTTCCACTCATCAGGAGATCCGTTGTCACGAACATGGCCACGCTGGTGCCAGAAGTACCCGGCGAGATCTTGAGCAGGCTGAGGTAGGTGGTGTTGTCCGAAGCGGCCTGAAAGGGAGCGGCACGGTTGGTCCAATCAAAGCCAAGCCCACCACTGTCGCCGGGCATGCCTCCCAGGAGGTTGCTGCTTGGATCTGACGCCAGATAGACGGAGACCCCGGCGTACTGTCCCGAGCCCGCTCCTTGGAACGGGTTGCCATTGAAGCCGAAGGAGAGGTAGTAGGTCGTCGCGCCACCGCTCGTGTAGGTCGCACTCAACGGTCGGGAGGTGACGGCGGCGTTGCTCGCGATCTTGATCGACTTCCCAGACGTGCCCGGCAAGGGATTGGCCACCTGATTCCCAGTCGCCCCCGTGCCGCCCGTCCAGACGCTGGCAGCTAGCCAGCCCGTGCCGCCGCCGTTGCCGGCCAGGTTGCCATTGGCGTAAGCGAAGTCGTCGGAAAAGAGGAGCGCAGCCCGCGCTGAACCGGCGGCCGCGCAGACCGCGA
>JBJOHE010000133.1:0-5635 GCA_046047895.1 Planctomycetota bacterium
GGTCGCCCGACAACGCCCCTCCCCTCGGTCTCGCAGCCGATGGCCCCTCCGCCGCCCGTCGTGCAGCCTCCTCGCATCTCTGCAGAGGAGATCGGCGGGTATTGATCGACCACAGGGACAAGGGCCCCGTGGACGGAATCCGCGGACCGGTGCTCGTGCTCGCCGATAATCAGGCCATCGCCACAGCTGCGGTTCGCTGGGCGGCTGAGTTTGCGGCGATCGGGGTGGTGCATCGCGTGCGGCTTGTGGAGCATGGCGATGCACAGGAACTCGCGTCGGTGCTCGCGGAGGCCGGCCAGCTTGGGGCGGCGGCGATCGCGGCCGGAGGCGCTGGCCCCCAGCGGGCCGTTGCCCTGGCCATTTCCGAGCGGCTCGGCCTGCCGCTGGTTGCGATCGAGCCGTGACGGCGCAGGCGAACGACAGCAGGCTTGTTTGGTCGCCATCGCTTCGCCCTTCGCACCGCTACACTTTGGGCTCCACCCCTTTGAACGGAGCACAACCCATGTGGGGACTGACTCGCGGGATTCGGTTTCGGTTCCTTGGGCTCATTTTGGTTGTGGGCCTGTTCCACTCGGTTTCTGGACGAGCCGAGCAGACGGCCGAATTCCCCGCCGCGCCCACCGTCGATCAGCCTCCCGACGTGTTCCTCGGTGAGGGCGTGCGGGATGAGTTCGGCGGCGTTCGCGAGGCGATCGCCGCGGCCAAGGCCGGGTCAGATCGGGACTACCGGGTCGTCGTCGTCAAGAACGGCACGGGGGCCGCCGCCCTGCTGCGGCAGCTCGTGCAGCGCTGGCGGGAGGCCGGCGACGACAGCGGCTTCAATCCAGCCGCCGATGTCACGATCGTGCTCGATACCGGTGACCGCAGCCTTGCCATGGACGTGCCCTGGTCGGTCGAGACCACGGCCGGCCTCGACCAGGCCACGCTCGAACGCGACCTGATCTCGAAACTGTTCGTGCCTCGGGCCAAGGATGGCCTCTATGCCGACGGGCTGGCCGACCTCGTCCGCGGAACCGAGCAGTGGATCGAAGACCGCCGCTCGGCGGCCGCTCGCCGGGCCGCGGCAGCCCATACCTTTCGCACTCGCACGCTGCCTTACGGCGCGGCGGCCCTGGCGGGCCTGGGGTTCCTCGGCTGGCTGCTCGTCCGTTGGACTCGGCATGTCCGCCGGCTGCGGGAGGCCCGCGAGAAGCTGGCGGCCTTCAAAGCCGATGTCGTCGCCCTCTCCGATCTGCTCGACACCCAGCGGGAGCGGCACCGAATGCTGCCCCACGCCGATCCGGATTTCCTCACGCCGATGCAGGGCATGACCCGCGACACCTACGACGCGGTGCAGGATGCGATCGGCCGCTACCGGGAGCGGTGGCTGGGTCTGATGGATGTCTGGGAGCGGGCCCAGGAGCGGCTGGCGAGCGAACGGTTTCTCGGCACGCAGGCCAGCAGCGACGTGATTCACATGCTCGACGCCGCCGAGGCCCGCCCCCCGCTCGACGAGGTGGCCGCCGCCTGCCGGGCTCCGCTCGACGCGCTCGAAGGTGCCCACGAGCGGGCCCGCGAGCTTGCGACCGAATTGAATGAAGCGTTGGCCGCCGCACGTCAGCGGCTCGATCGACTGGCCGCGCGGGGCCGATCCACCGCCAGCCTCGAGCCGGCGATCGTGGCTGCGAGCCGAGACCGGGATCTCGCAGCAGCGGATGTGGAGCGGGATCCCGTCGCCGCCCGAGGCCGGTTCGAGGAGGCCCGGGCGACGCTGGAGACGCTGGCAGATCAGGCGGCCGAGATCGAGACCGTCGACCACCGCCGGGAACGGGCCATCGAGCGGTGCGAGGAGATTCGTCGCCGCGTGGCCGACCGCCGGGCCGAGGGCTGGCTCCTGGCCGAGCCGGGCGCGGAGCCCGAGCCGATGCTGGCGACCGCCCTTCGCGAGACCGACCTGGCGGCCCGGCTGCTCGATGACGGCCAGGCCGACTCGGCTGTCACTCACGTCGAGAAGGCCGAGACGGCGATCGCCGAGGTGGCGACCCTGCTGGAAAACGTCGCCGCGGCCCGCGGCCGCACGGCAGAGCTGCTGCCGGCGGTGGCTGCGCGGCTCGAGGCGATCGCGGCCGACCGGCCCGCCGCCGAGTCGCATCGCCAGCACCTGGAGACGACCTACGCGGCCGCTGCCTGGCGGGACGTGGCCGACAACCTGGCCAAGGCCGAGGAGGGGCTCGTGCGGGCGCGAACGCTGCTGCTCGAAGGCCAGGCCGCCGCCGATGCGACTCGCCAGCACTACTTCCGCGCCGTCGCGGTGCTCGAAGAGGCCGCCCGTCAGGAAGACTGGGCAGCCACTTGCCTGGCAGGCATCACCGACCGCCGCGAGGAACTCGACGATCTGCGGGCCTCGCTGCCGGGAGCCTTTGCGGCGGCCCGGGATCGGGTGGAGACGCTTGCCCGGCGGCTCGAGCGGCAGCGGACCGACCGGCCTCGCGCCCACGAGCGGCTCCGGGAGGCTGAGCGGCTGTTGGAACTCGCGGCCAGCCTGCTCCGCGAGGCCCAGCCCGACCCCCACAAGGCGATGCAGGTCGTGCAGGCGGCCGATCTGGCCGCGGCCCGGGGCGATGAGCTGGCCGACGAAGACGAGCGGCTGGCTCGGCAGGCGGCCGAGGACATCGACGAGGCCGACGCCACGCTGCGGCGGGTGGCGGCTTGGTATGCCGAAGGATTGCAGGCCGACGTTCGCTCGGCCCGCGGCAAGCTCGATGCCGCTCGCGGCGAGTTCTCCCGGCAACGCTACGAAGCGGCGATTCAGGCGGCGGCTGAGGCTTCGCAGCAGGCCCGGGTGGCCTATGCTACGGCCACGGCCGAAGCCGAGCGGCGCCGGATCAGACGGCAGCAGGAGATCCGCCGCCGGCAGCTTGAGGAATCCTTCGCCCGCACCTCGCGGGGTGCCGGGCCGTGGGTGATCAATCTTCCCGGCGGCACGTTCACCGGCCCCACGCCCTGGCGGTCGCTCGGCGGTCCGAGCCGTCCGAGCGGCGGCGGCTCTGGCCCCGCCGTCGGCAACTGGTCCGACGGCGTCGCTGAAGTCCGCTGGTGAACCGGCCGGATTCGGGCAGGCTGCAAGCCTGCCCCCACTGGTCCCATGGAGGCGAGGATTCCAGCGTGGCTCTGACGTCTGCGAGCTCAGCCGGCCCGGTCGCCGCCCGGGGATCGCCGTCCGCGTCAGCCGGTGGCCACGAGGTCGAGGAGCGTGTCGCGGACGTCGGTGAGCGGGAGCGAGTCCCGCGATTGTGAGCCGGCGGTCGAGAGGAAGACGGGGCCGTCGGTGGGCGTGGCCGGCAGCCGCCCGTGGGAGCCGCGGACGAGCCTGGCATCGGTGCCGATCACGTCGAGCAGGGTGCGGAAGCCGAGCCACTTCCGGGCGAGCGTGGCGGCGATCTTCAGCCGGGGAAACCGGATCGTCGGATCGAGGAAGAGTTCCACCGGGTCGTATCCGGGCTTGCGGTGGATGTCGACGGTGCGGGCGAAGTCGGGCATCCGCCCGTCGTCGAGCCAGTAGTAATAGGTGAACCAGCGGTCGGGAGCGGCCACGGCCACGAGATCGCCGGCCCGGCCATGATCCAGGCCCTGGGCGGCGATCGCGGCATGGTCGAGCACCTCGGCGACTCCCTCGGTCGCCTCGAGCACCGCCCGCACCTCCGGCACGCGGGCGGGATCGCGGACATAGACATGGGCCAACTGATGGTCGGCCACGGCGAAGGCGGCGCTTGCCCCGGCATCGAGCAATTCCCAGCCGAGGTCCACCTCCTGCACCCGCAGCAGGCCGGCTTGCCGCAACGCCCGATTGAGGTGCACGCCATCCGTGACCGGGGTGATGCCGTATTCCGAGAGCACGACGACCGTGTGGCCGGCGTTGGCCGCCCATTCTCCGAGCTCCCCCGCCACGCGGTCGATCTGGCGGCAGGCCGCGATCGCCTCGGGAGAGTCGGGCCCGAACCGCTGCAGGTCGTAATCGAGATGGGGCAGATACGAGAGCGTGACCGTGGGCCGCTGCGACTCCATCACCCGACGGGTGGCGGCGGCGATCCATGCCGACGACCGGATCCCGGCCCGCGGTCCCCAGAAGTCGAACAGGGGAAACCGACCGAGGCTGCCCTGGAGATCGGCCTTCAGGGCCGGCGGCTCGGTGTAGATGCTCGGGATCTTGCGGCCGTCGGCAGGATAGACGGGCCGCGGGGTGACGGCCGCATCGACCGCGGCATACATGTTGAACCACCAGAACATCGTGGCGACGGTGAACCCGGGCCCGAACCGTCGCCGGCCCGCATTCCAGAGCTTGTCGTCTTCGCAGCCCACGAGCCGGTTGCTCTGTTTCCAGAACATCACCTCGGAGAGTTCGCGGTCATACCAGCCGTTGCCGACGATGCCATGGTCGCGGGGCAGGCGGCCGGTGAGCATCGTCGCCTGGGCGGAGCAGGTGACGGCCGGCAGCACGGTGCCGAGCGCCGCCGTGAAGCCGCTGCGGCCGAGCGCGGCGAGGCGGGGCGTGTGCCGCAGGAGCCCGGGCGTGAGCCCGACCACGTTCATGACCAGCAGTGGTTTCATCGCCGACCAGCATACCGGCCGCGCGGGCGGGATTCGCGTATCCTAGGGCGACCAGGAGGCCGTCGGCCGGCCGCCAGCCGTCACTGAAAAAACTCAGCAGGCTTGGAAACGGAGGCGAGGGGGTCGGCAAACGCTCGCGGAGCATGGGGGCGTATCCTCGCCCGCGACGCGACTGTGTCCGCCTCCGAGCCGGTGGTCCAGACAGCGCGGCTTCGGTTCAGCCTCATCCCGCACGAGCGAGGAATCCAATCCATGATCATGTCTCCTTCGACCGTCAGCGTTCGCCTGGTGGCCTCGGTGATCGTCGGCTTGGGGATGGCCGCAGCCGCAGCCGCGACCGCCGAGCCGCCACCGGCCGCGATCACGACGGCGGATGCGGCGATCCCGCCGGAGAAGCTCAAGCACCTCGTCAAGCCGCTCACGAAAGACGAACTGGCGGTCGAGGCGGGGGCCTGGCGGGATTTGCTCAAGCAGAAGGTCGCGGAACTGGGAAGCCTTCAGTCGCAGGCCACCCAGCCCGGGCAGGCCCGAGAGGTGGCCCGACTGCAGGCGGAGCGAACTCTGCTCTCCGACCGGCTGCGGACGGTGCTCGACGAGTGGGAACGCAAGGGGGGTGACCCGTCCGAATACCGGCTCTACGCCAACGCGGTCAGCGGTCTCGACGTCGATGTGTCCGACGCCGGCCACACCTTCAAGCTCCTCAGGGCCTGGGTGTTCTCCGAGCAGGGCGGGCTCCGCTGGGCCTGGAACATTGTCAAGTTCGTGGCGATCCTCGCGGCCTTCTGGGTTTTATCGCGGCTGCTCGCCGGGCTCGTGGGCAAGGCGGCCGCCCGAATCCGCGGCGGGTCGTCGCTGCTCAAGACCTTTCTCACCAACTTCGTCCGCCAGGCCACGCTGGCCATCGGCGGGATCGTGGCCCTCGCGGCCCTCGAGGTGAACATCAGCCCGCTGTTGGCCCTGATCGGCGGAGCGGCGTTTGTCGTGGGCCTGGCCCTGCAAAACACGCTCTCCAATTTCGCCCAGGGTCTGATCATCCTCGCCTACCGGC
>JBJOHE010000134.1:0-2569 GCA_046047895.1 Planctomycetota bacterium
CGAGAGGGCCAGCCTCCGCTCGAGGTGCTCGATGCCAGGCCGCCGGAACTGCCGACTGCGACGAACTCGCGGACGGTGAGACATGCGGGTTCGGAGCTTCTGGAAGAGAGCCTTCATCGGATGCATTCCTGCGGAATCTGGGGAAAAATCGAGCGAGACCCTTCAGGAAATAGCGGGGAAAGCCCCCGAGACGAGACCTCGCGATTGCTCCTAAGAGTAACTTGCTGGGCTCATGGCGGCAAGTTTTCGGTCGGGGACCGCCCGGTGGGTGCGTTCGGCCGAACTATCCCCCTTCACTGCACGGCACAACCGGCAAGGGATTCGTTTTCTTGTCCCGATCGTGCTTTTCAGCGAGATGGTCGGTCGTCGCGGCGACGACGCACAAGCCGCCAGAGGAGTCCGCATCCCACTCCCGACACCATCAGCCCTGTCGTCCCGGGCTCCGGGACGGCGGCCACGAGCCGGAAGCCGGTGTCGTAGTTGGCGGTGGTTATCGCGGTTGATATCCCGTTCCCAGCGCCAAGGGCATTGAGATTCCAGGCCCCTCCACGAAGGAGAGCCTCCGAGGTGGTATCCCCCAGGCTTTCTGTCCACTCGGATGCGTTTCCGGTTTGGTCAAAGGTCCCATAGAAACTGCTGCTTCCTGAGTAGGAGCCCACGTCGGTCAGGTAGTTTTGCGCTCCCACAAGCGTGCTGCTCTGACTGAGAGAGTACGCACCGCCGACAACAACATTCGCCTGATTGCTGCCGCTTCCCACGACATTGCCCGGCGATGTGTCGCTCTGCGTCGCATAGTCGTAGTAGCCGCCGCTCCCTCCGAGCACGGGACTGTAATAGGCCGCCTTATACCACTGGTCAGAGGTTGGAAGCGCATAGGTGGGAGCGGCGCCGGTATTCGGATTCGTGGTTCGTCGGGTAATGGTTGCACCGATGAGGTAGGCCCCATCCTCGGTGGTGTCTGCGTCCTGAGCCCCTGTCGGCTGGTTGTTTGCCATCCAGTTGGCAAATCGAGCGGCATTGTTCCAACTCACGAATGTGATCGGGCGATCGGCCGCAGATTGACCGAACGCGGTGCCGTCTGGACCGACCGCAGCGTAGGAGTAGCTGCCGTCAGCGCCAGACCGTGCGATCCCGCGAATGGATGCAGTTGAGTTCATTCCGTTAGGTCCGTCGTTAACCCACAACCCGTTTGTGTCAGTCTTCGCCACGGCGTTCAGAAACTCGACGTACTGACCGATCGTGACCTCGTATTTCGAGATGTAGTACGACGACGAAACCGCACCAAAACCCCCGGTATCCGCACTATTCCCTGGATTGCCGACCGCAACCACATCAATGATGACGGCGTGGGCCAGGAGCGGGCACATGCAGACCGCGACGCTCAGGAGGGTGGCTCGAAGACAGAATACGAACGGCTTGCGACGCATGGAGCGTTCCTTATGTGCTTGAATGAATGCAAAACGAAGGGCATGCCCGCAGTGCAGTCGCTGCGAACTTCCGGAAGTGGACTGAGTGCCGACGGAACAAGGTCCGTCGGCTCAAGGACCACGCGGCCCCTGGCGACCAACAGTTGCGAACAGTTGCAAACGACGTGCCAAACGAACGTCGCCGCCACAGGCTTGAACCGGAAATCGGCCGACATGCGGGTATTTAGCAGTAATTCCCGTGAAAAAACCGCGGAAACTGCTGTGCCGCTGTCGTGAGAAAAACCAACTCCCCTCGCTAGGGGTGGAGCGATTTGCACCACTCAGTGGAGCGAATCGCTCCAGTCACTGGGGCGATTCGCGCCACCCCATGGGGCAAATCGCACTCCGTGGGATGGAGGATCTCCGCGGGAACACTCGACCGGCGTTCACGCCGCGATGGCGACTGACGCCGTCGCGGCCCGTCACTCAGAAAAAGCCAAAGCCTGCGAACGCTTGTGCGACGGCTCTATCCACTGCCCTTTGGGCATCAGCTTCGGCGTCAGCTTCCACGTCAGCTTCCACGGCTCCCGCCGCGTCTGCATAGAAATAGTCGTCGAAAATGGCCGGCTCGGCACCCGCATCCACGTCTATCGCCACCTCGCTTTCGAAACTGGTCCATTCGCCTTCGGTCCACACCTCCACATCTGCCCCAAGACCGTCGGCCGAGACCAACGAACTCAACGAACCGCCGTCCGCCTCCACGTCGATCGCCGAGAAGTCGTCGTCCATAAGCGCATATTCACCAGGCTCATACACTTCCTGCACGAAACTGTCCGTAAGAATATTTTCGGTGACGGCTTCCCCCCCTCCGTCGACTGCGGCTTCTCCCGCTGCGGCCTCCGCGGTCACCTCGGCGGTGGCCTCAGCAGCCGCCTCAGCGGTGGCTTCTTCCGCAACTGCGCCCGCGATGACAACGTCTCCGCCGCCGAAGGTGGCCACCGAGATGATCACGAGGCCAACCACCGCGCCGATGTCCTCCTCGAAGGATAGCCCGGCCAATGGCACTTCCGCGAGCATTGCCCGCCTGATGAGCGGCTCGCGAGTCGCGTGCTCCTGTGTCCCGGGCCGCACCAAGCCTTGCCCGGTTCGCCTGACTTCCCCCT